>JAUIDM010000319.1 GCA_030428915.1 Alphaproteobacteria bacterium
AGGAGAAGCGAAATCGAGGCGGTGACAACCAGCGCCACCCCAGCCCCGGCCACAAGACCACCATAGGGCCTCAGGAACGGCACCAGCCCCGCAAGGGCGCCGACACGTTTTGACGACGCGCGATCATCGCTCAGATTGTCCGTCCGCCGTGCCATATCCCCTCCGCTGCGACCCCTCGGGTTTATGCGCCTGCGGGACGCGGGGCAAGCGGCGCTGCGTCGCAGGGAGGGACCCCCGCCAGTCGCGCAAGGAACGAGCGGTTTTCATTGGTTTTTGCAATAATCTCCCGTCGGCAGGTAGAAATTAAGCATAACTTACGAAGAAAATTGCGTAACGATGAAAATTAGGGAGGCAATCCCACGACTATCGGGTGAAACTTGACCCACCCGAAACAACCGGGAAACAACGAGGGAGAAGACGATGGCAAGTGTATTTGTTGCCGCCTATGACGGCAGTTCGGCCGGCAGGCGGGCCGTCGACCATGCCGTTGCGCAAGCCAAATCGGCCGGCGCATCGTTGGTCTTGGCCCATGTGCTGGAATGGTCGCCGTATTCGTTTCTGACACCGGAAGAGATCGCCGAACGTCACAAGAGGCGGGCGGAAGAGCTGAAGCGCGCAGAGACCGCCGTAATGGCCCCCCTTGTCGCCGAACTGGCCAAGTCAGGCGTCAGCGTGTCGACCGAGATCAAATACGGCCATGTCGCCGAGACGCTCTGCGACATCGCAAAGGATCACGGCGCAAGCCAGATCTTCATCGGTCGCACCGGTCAATCGACCATCGTGGAGCGGCTTTTCGGGTCGGTTGCGGGTTCGCTCGCCCAGATCGCGCCGGTGCCCTGCACCATCGTACCGTAACAGAACGGGGACAATCGCATGAACAAGAGAACGGAAACGCGCGCCCTTGTCGGCGCCGCTGCGGCAACGCTATTCGCGACTGCCGCACAAGCGCAGTCCATGGACGAAACCATCAACGCAGCCTTCGCCATCGCGACCGGCTGGTTCGTCAATTTCATCTTCTCCCCGTTCCCGGGGACGTCCTTCCCGTGGATCGTTGCCTGGCTCGTCGTGGCAGCTTCTGTCTTCACCATTTATTTCGGCTTCATCCAGTTCCGGGTGATCAAGCATTCGATCGCCTTGGTGAAGGGCGATTATTCCGATCCCAATGATGCGGGCGAGGTCAGCCATTTCCAGGCGCTCGCCACGGCGCTTTCGGGCACGGTCGGCCTCGGCAATATCGCGGGTGTCGCAGTCGCGGTCGGGATCGGCGGGCCCGGTGCGACATTCTGGATGATCCTCGCTGGCCTTCTCGGCATGGCATCGAAATTCACGGAATGCACGCTTGGCGTCAAATACCGGAATGAATACCCGGACGGCACCGTCTCGGGCGGTCCGATGTATTACATGACCAAAGGCTTCGCCGAACGCGGGGTGCCGGGGGGCAAGTTCCTCGCCGTCATGTTTGCAATCTTCTGCATCCTCGGGTCCTTCGGCGGCGGCAACATGTTCCAGGCCAACCAGGCGCACCAGCAGCTTGCCGGTATTCTCGGCGATTACCCAGGCTGGATCACCGGCGTAATTTTTGCCGCGATCGTGTTCGCGGTCATCGTTGGCGGCATCAAGTCCATCGCGCAGGTGACCGAAAAGATCGTCCCGTTCATGGGCATTCTCTATGTCGGCGCGGCGCTGATCATCATCCTGATGAATATCGGCAATATCGGCTGGGCCTTCAGCCAGATCTTCGAAGGCGCCTTTACCAACACGGGGATCGCGGGCGGTGCTGTCGGCGCACTGATCCAGGGCTTCAAGCGTGCGGCCTTCTCGAACGAGGCAGGCGTCGGTTCCGCCGCGATCGCCCATTCGGCGGTGCGCACGAAAGAGCCGATCACCGAAGGCTTCGTTTCACTCTTGGAGCCGTTCATCGACACGGTCGTGATCTGCACCATGACGGCGCTGGTGATCATCTTCACCCAGCAGCTTGTCACTGACCCAGAAACGGGCATGTACGTTCTGACCGAGGGCGGTACGATCCAGACCGTAACCGGCGCCACGGGGGTTGGTCTGACGTCGGCGGCGTTCGCCTCGGCCTTCTCATGGTTCCCCTACATTCTGGGCATCGCGGTGATCCTGTTCGCCTTCTCAACGATGATCTCGTGGTCCTACTACGGGCTGAAGGCATGGACCTACCTCTTCGGTGAGGGCAAGACGCAGGAACTGATCTTCAAGCTTCTGTTCTGCTTCTTCGTCATCGTCGGCGCGGCGGCAAGCCTTGGTCCGGTCATCGACTTCTCGGATGCCGCGATCTTCGCCATGGCGGTCGTGAACATCATCGGGCTTTACGTCCTGATGCCGATCGTGAAGCGCGAGGTCGAAAGCTATCTGAGCCGCCTGAAGTCGGGCGAGATCAAGAAGTTCGTCTGACCTGACGACGCTTGAACCAAGAAGCCGGGCGCGTGGCCGCCCGGTTTCATTCCGCCCTGACAAGGCGCCTGAAATCCAAACAGTTGATCGAGTATCCGGAACGGCGCGGCAGCAACGGCTGACCGCGCCGTTCCCGCATACTTGATCGCGCCCATTTGCCTTGAAACGTTGCCGTTCCGCCCGTTAGTCACTACCTTGACAGAGGCCCTGTTCCCGCGGCCAGCGGTGGCAGCGGGCGAGGTGACGGGAGGTACAGTTGAGTAACGAGATCATCGACAACGCCACGGACCTGGCAAAGCGTTTGCAGAATGCCGAGGACGGTGAAACGATTCTCGTCTCAGGCCAGTTCGGCGCGATCAGGATCAACGGAATCCGCATGAAGCGCGGCGTGACGGTTGCCGCGGCCGAACCCGGCAGCGCGCATTTCGAGGGGATCGAAATACGTGACTGCGCCAATGTGACCCTTTCGGGCCTGTCGTGCTGGCCCCTGTCTCCCGTCGTCAAACGCAAGGCAAAGCAATACCTGATCACCGGTGATCAGAAGTCCGAAAATATCGAGGTTGTGAAGTGCCTGTTTCGCGGACGGGCCGATAGTGACAACCACGCGAACTGGACCAAGGAGGATTGGATAGCGGCCAAGATTGGCGCGGTCTTTCTCAGGGGGCCGCGCGGCGTCGTGCGCAACAATGCCGCCATCGGGGTCAATTTCGGCTTCAACGTGATCGGCAGCAGTTCAGAGCTTTTCGAGAACACCGTCTTCGGGTTTTCCGGCGACGGCCTCCGCGTGGCCGCCGACAATTGTGTGGTGATCGGCAACCGCGTGTCGGATGCGGTCCAGATCGACCAGAACCATGCCGACGGATTTCAGGGCTTCAAACACAAGGGTACACTGAACGGACTCGTGCTCAAGGACAATACGGTGCTTGAATGGACCGTGCGGCCCGACAATCCGCTGCGCGCGCGCCTGCAGGGTCTCAGCCTGCATAACGGGCCATACGAAAATGTCGTCGTCCGCGACAATTCGGTTGCCTGCACAAGCCCCAACGGTATCCGGATGCACCGGGTGACGAATCTGGACCTCACCGGGAACCGGGTGCGCCATGCTGACGGAATACGCGGCAACACGCCGAGGATCGTCGTCGTCAATTGCAAAGGCAGGATTGTTGTAGAGGACAATCAGGCCGAAAAGTTCGCGCTGCAGAACAACGTCGCGGGCAGTCGCAATGCCGAACCCAATTACTCACAGCCCTACTGAAGCAGGCCGCCGAGGTTGGTATCGGCCGGTTTGCAGGAGGGAGAGTGGAGCGGGCGGCGGGAATCGAACCCGCGTCTCCTGCTTGGAAGGCAGGGGTCTTACCATTACACAACGCCCGCTCGGCGGGCTATCAGGTAAGCTATGTAATCTGTGGGGTCAAGTAGCCCTCAAGGGGATCCGCGGGAGGAAATAACGGAGAACGCAGCGCGTTCATCGTCGAAGCCGGAGACGGGCTTTGGGCCTCCCTCGCCCGGGTACGACGCCGCGATCACGCGCTGACACTCGCCGCACACAGCACCGAAAAGGTAAAGGACGCAGCCTCCGGTATCGGCGCTGGCCAATTCGTCGGCGGCGCCAAAATCCTGAAGATGAGATCGGCGATCAAGAAGCAGGCAATCCGAAAACGCGGGTTGCAGCGCCAGGCCGCGGCCGCCTAAACTCAAACAGAAACCGAACCAGAGCCTCCGTTGTAATACGGCCCGAAAAGACCGAAAAACCGTGACGACGGACAGGCATCCCCGGGCAGTGATCGATCCGTCCTATGGGCGGCCTCATTCGACTGTGTTGGATATTCCATCGGGCAATTGGCCAGGTTTGTTGTGCCACGTGCGAAAGGCGCGGGTATCGTGACCGCATATCCTAACCCGGAGAGGACTCAGTTTATGTCGACAGAGGCGCCACGGCGTATCCCCGACAAAGTGCGCGAGCTTTGCGAGAGCTATGTCGGCCGCAGCCGTGAGGTCGAGGACATACTGGCGCCAGAGGCCGCAGAGAAGCTTGCCGTCCTCCTTGGTCAGAACGTACCGCAGGAATTCCTGCCACCGACCTGGCATTGGGCCTATTTCAATCGGCCCGTCGCCTTGGCCGATCAGGGGGAGGACTTTCACGAACGCCTGGGATTGTTCCTTCCCCCCGCCCCGCTCCAGCGGCGAATGTGGGCGGCGGGCGATGTCACAGTGCTTCAGGCGCTGCGCATCGGCCTTCCGGCGCGGCGGGTCTCTACGATCCGGGATGTTGCCTTCAAGGAGGGAACTACAGGCCCCCTCTGCTTCGTCTCGGTCTCCCATCAGATCGAGCAGGAAGGTGCCCCCTGCATCAAGGAAATCCAAACCATCGTCTACCGCGACAGAGGCGTATCCGAGCGGGCGTTGCGC
>JAUIDM010000320.1 GCA_030428915.1 Alphaproteobacteria bacterium
GACGCTGCTGGATCGCCGGAAGCAGCAGGATGACGCCACCTTCATCGGCGGCATCAAGGCGTTGATGATGGAGTGACACGCTGGACAGCCGAAGCGGCAGCAATGACCGCTTCAGCGCACCGCATTGCGGAACAAAACAACGATCGGGCGGCCGATTCTGACCTCTTTTCGAGCCTGGGGCCGGATCGTCCGAAACTGGGTCATTCTGCCACGACTTGCCCTATCCGTGGAGAAGTTGAGCGAACACCCCGATCTCGGCTTCGGTCGTGCACCATGAGGCAACGAAACGTGCCGGGAGCGGCTCGTCGTCCGGCCCGTCCAGCGACTGGTCGATGGGCCAGAAGTAATAATGCGCGCCCGCCCGGATCGCCCGCCGATGGGTGCCGCGCGGCAGATAGGCGAACAATATGTTCGCCTCGCGTGGATGCATCAGGCGCGCTCCGGGGACGGAAAGGACAGCCTGTTCCAGCGTGGCCGCACGGTCGTTCGCGGTGCGCGCGAGCCGCAGCCACAGCCCGTCGGTCAGATAGGCCTCCATCTGTGCCGAAAGATAACGGTGCTTGGAAAACAGGTGCCCCCCGCGCTTGCGGCGCAGTTCGAACTCCCAGGTCTTGGCGGGATCGAACATCACCACCGCCTCCACCCCGAGGCAACCATTCTTGGTGCCGCCGAAGGACAGGATGTCAATGCCTGACTTCCATGTCATCTCGGCGGGCGTCGCCCCCGTTGCGACGACGGCATTGGCGAAGCGTGCTCCATCTAGATGGACGGGCAGACCGTACTCCTTCGCGACGGCCGTCAGGGCGGCGATTTCGTCGGGTGTATAAACCGTGCCCGCCTCGGTCGTATTGGTCAGCGTGACCGCGCCGCGCTGGGTCGAATGAACGAAACCTTGCGGAGTCTGCTCGATCGCGCGGCGTAGATCGGCGGGATCGAGCTTGCCGTCTCTGCCTCCGATCCGGGCGATCTTGCCGCCTCCGATGTAGAATTCCGGCGCACCGCATTCGTCCGTTTCGACATGCGCCTCGGCATGGGCATAGACGGCACCCCAGGGCGGGCAGAGGCAGGCGAGCGACAAGGCATTTGCGGTTGTTCCGGTGGCGACCAGATAGACCTCGGCCCCGGGCGCCTCGAAGGTTTCGCGGATCAGTGCCCGTACGCGGTCCATCGCCGCATCTGTTCCGTAGGACGGCGCATAGCCCGCGTTGATCCGGGTCACCGCATCCATGATCTCGGGCGCGGCGCCCGAGGAGTTGTCAGAGGCGAATTCCATTACAGATCCTCGATGATATGGTCTTCCCAGTCCTCTTCCGGGACTTCGAATTCCGGCAGGGTCCAGCCCCTCACCGACTGGCCCGCCTCATGGACGCTGTCCGGGTCACCCGAGATCAGGGGGTGCCAGTCGGGCAGCTTCTTGCCTTCGTACAGCAACCGATAGGCGCAGGTGGAGGGCATCCAGTAGGCCACCTTGCTGATCGTTTTCGGGGTCAGGACAACGCATTCGGGGACGAACTTCTTGCGGTTCTCGTATTGCCCGCAGCGGCAGGTCTGATCGTCGAGCAGACGGCAGGAAATGCGAGTGAAAAAGACCTCGCCGGTATCGGCATCCTCCAGCTTGTTCAGGCAGCACTTGCCGCAACCATCGCAGAGCGCCTCCCACTCCCTCGGGGTCAGCGAGGCGAGCGGTCGGGTCCAGAATTCGGGCCTGAGGCCAGTGCGCGGGATGTCGTGTTTCATGGCGCGCGACTTTGGCCGAGCAGCAGGAAAAAGGAAAGAGGGTCCGGTCGCGCGCCATGGAAGTTTCGGATGGCGGGTCGCTGCGCAGACGATGTAGGGGCGCGGGTGTGCCTCGATAGCCGATCGCCCGCGAAACACCTTCTGGCCGGTCTCGACGCCCGGCGCGTCTGTTACAACACCGAGTGCCGGCATCCGGGCTGCCGCGATCACGGGAAACGCACGGCGACACCGTCGTGTCATGTGTCAGTCAAGAAGGTTTGGTGGGCAGTCAATCAAAGGCGGACGGCCCATTCAGCGTTTGTTTGCGAATTCAATCAGGCTTTCGCGGGCGTCTTTCGAGACGTCCGGTCCGCTGTCCACCTTGCGGCCAATGGGCACCGTGATCTGGAATTCTGTCGGCGAAACATAGAGGTGCTGTGTGCCCAGATAGCCAAAGGCCGTGCCGAGCACCGCGCCCACCAGAACTTGTTCGACCGTATGATAGTCGCCTTCCACGCGGGAATATGCCGTGATCACGGTCGCGGCGCCAAATGCCATTGTCGGGGCCGTAAACCCCTCTTGCCCGAGCAAGCAGCCAAATGCTGACGCGACCCGCGATGTATGCCCGGACGGCATTCCACGTCTGCCGCCGTTCGGTCTTGGCTGGTCAAACTCCGTCTTCAAATAATCCGTGGCGTAATTGTTCGCCAAACTGCCGGCGGCGCATCCGAGAGAGCCCTTAAATCCGTGTTTCCAGTGGGTATATCCGACGGCGCCTGCCTGAGCGTAACGATAGAAAAAGTCGCCGATCCGAACAAGGTTGTCATTCGCGGCCGCAAGCGAAGCCTGCATGCAGAAGAGGAACGAAAATGCCAGAAGTTTCTTCATTGAGGCCTTGACGTAAGCTTGCGCCATGCGAAGGCGAGCGTTCCTTTGACGGTGAAACGGCGGGGCCCTTCATCGTTTTGAATTGGTGTTCCGCGCAGTACTATTTCCAATTGATAGTGCAATCCGGGTTTTCCGTCTATCGGGAAGCCCTGTTGGGCCCGGATGCGCGAAATCGGGCGGCGCAGTGTGACATGATGCGATTGCCGCTGACGCAGCGTTGTCTGCCGCGGATGCCGTCAAGTTCTGATGAAAGTAAGGGTTCGGGTTTTCCTTAAAACCGAACCCTTTCCGTTCGGGTGTTGCCTGTTTTATCGACCAACACCCGAACGCATTATCGCTTCTTGTGCGCCTTCCAAAGCAAAGGGGCCCCGCTCGGGGCCCCTTCAACGTTCCCTGCGGGAACGGCGTGATTACATCATGCCGCCCATGCCGCCCATGCCGCCCATGTCGGGCATGCCGCCACCAGCGCCCTTCGGCTCCGGCTTGTCGGCGACCATGGCTTCGGTGGTGATCAGGAGGCCCGCGATCGAGGACGCATCCTCAAGCGCGGTGCGGGTCACCTTGGCCGGATCGATCACGCCGAACTTGAACATGTCGCCATATTCCTCGGTCTGGGCGTTGAAGCCGAAGTTCTTGTCCTTCGACTCGCGGATCTTGCCCGCGACAACGGCACCGTCCACACCGGCGTTCTCGGCGATCTGGCGCAGCGGCGCTTCCAGCGCGCGGCGGATGATCGCGATACCGGCTTCCTGGTCGGAGTTCGCACCCGTCACACCGTCAAGCGCCTTCGCGGCCTGAACCAGCGCCACGCCGCCACCGACGATCACGCCTTCCTGAACGGCCGCGCGGGTCGCGTTCAGCGCGTCATCGACGCGGTCCTTGCGCTCTTTTACTTCGACCTCGGTCATGCCGCCGACGCGGATGACGGCAACGCCACCGGCGAGCTTGGCCACACGTTCCTGCAGCTTTTCACGGTCGTAGTCCGAGGTGGTTTCTTCGATCTGCGTGCGGATCTGGGCAACGCGCGCTTCGATCTCGGCCTTCTCACCGGCGCCATCGACGATGGTGGTGGTGTCTTTCGAGATCGAGACTTTCTTGGCGGTGCCGAGCATGTCGATGCCGACATTTTCCAGCTTCATGCCAAGGTCTTCCGAGATCACCTGACCACCGGTCAGGATCGCGATGTCCTGCAGCATGGCCTTGCGGCGGTCGCCGAAGCCCGGCGCCTTGACGGCGGCGATCTTGAGGCCGCCGCGCAGCTTGTTGACGACGAGCGTGGCCAGAGCCTCGCCTTCCACGTCTTCCGCGATGATCAGCAGCGGCTTCTGCGACTGGATGACCGATTCCAGCAGCGGAACCATCGGCTGCAGCGAGGAGAGCTTCTTCTCGTGGAGAAGGATCATGCAGTCTTCGAGGTCTGCAATCATCTTGTCGGGGTTGGTGACGAAGTAGGGCGAGAGGTAGCCGCGGTCAAACTGCATGCCTTCGACGACTTCGGTGTCGGTCTCAAGGCCCTTGTTCTCTTCGACGGTGATGACACCCTCATTGCCGACCTTCTGCATCGCATCGGCGATCTGGCGGCCGATTTCGGCTTCGCCGTTGGCCGAGATGGTGCCGACCTGAGCGACTTCAGCCGAATCCGACACCGGACGGGCGGCGGCCTTGATTGCTTCGACGACCTTTGCGGTGGCCAGATCGATGCCGCGCTTGAGGTCCATCGGGTTCATGCCGGCGGCAACCGACTTCATGCCTTCGCGGACGATGGCCTGGGCCAGAACCGTTGCGGTGGTGGTGCCGTCGCCGGCCTCGTCATTGGTGCGGGAAGCGACTTCCTTCACCATCTGGGCGCCCATGTTCTCGAACTTGTCGGAAAGCTCGATTTCCTTGGCGACGGTCACGCCATCCTTTGTGATGCGGGGCGCACCGAAGGATTTGTCGATCACGACATTGCGGCCCTTGGGGCCCAGCGTCACCTTCACCGCATCGGCGAGGATATTGACGCCTTTGAGCATACGGTCGCGGGCATCGGTGTTGAACTTGACGTCCTTAGCAGCCATTTTGCTTGCTCCTGGTTGTCTGAATTGATGTTGAGGTCAGGGACGGTCTCAGGCGATGACGCCGAGAATGTCGCTTTCCTTCATGATCAGCATT
>JAUIDM010000321.1 GCA_030428915.1 Alphaproteobacteria bacterium
GTTCGTAATTGCCCCACTCGACGGCCCCGCCAGCATCGCCGCACCGGTCGAGTGGGGCAATTACGAACTGGTGGTTGAGGCAGCGGACGGCAGCTACACCGCCTCGTCGGTCGAGTTTTACGCGGGCTGGTATGTCCCTGCCGATGCGGCGGAAACACCCGATACGCTGACTGTCGCGCTAGACAAGGACGCCTACCGCCCTGGCGATACCGCGCAGGTCAGGATCGAACCGCGCGCGGATGGGGTGGCCTTGGTCACGGTCCTCTCGAACCGGCTCATCGACATGAAAGCCGTGCCGGTCACGGCGGGCGAAAACGTGATCGAGCTGCCCGTCACCGATGACTGGGGGGCGGGGGCCTATGTCACCGCTTCGGTCATCCGGCCCTTGTCAGAGGATGCGGGCCGTGCACCAACGCGCGCCTTGGGCCTTTCCTATGCGCCGGTCGATCCCGGCACACGGAAGCTTTCCGCCGCCTTCGAGGTCGCGCCCGAGGCCGACCCGCGCGGTCCCTTGCCCGTGGCGCTGAAGGTCGATGGAGCCGAAGGTGCAGAGGTCTTCGCCACCATCGCCGCTGTCGATCTGGGCATCCTGAACCTGACCGCGTTCGACTCCCCTGATCCGGAAGGCCACTATTTCGGTCAGCAGAAACTTGGTATCGGCATCCGCGACCTTTACGGTCGCCTGATCGACGGCCGGACCGGGGCGATGGGTCAGGTCCGCTCGGGCGGCGATGCGGCAGCGGGCATGAAGATGCAGTCACCCCCGCCGACCGAGGAACTGGTCGCCTATTTCTCCGGGCCGCTGACCGTCGGCATGGATGGCTACGCCCGAACGGAATTCGACCTGCCCAGCTTCAATGGCACTGTTCGGCTGATGGCGGTGGCCTGGTCCGAAACTGCAGTTGGACAGGCCGAAACCGATGTGCTGGTGCGCGATCCGGTCGTCGTCACTGCCTCCGTGCCCCGTTTCCTTGCTCCGGGGGACACGGCACGGATACTCTTGGAAATCGTCCACGCCACCGGGCCTTCCGGACGCATGGGCCTTGATGTCACCGCGACCGGTCTCGACCTTGGTGCGGCACCTTCGGGCCTCGATCTGGCCGACAAGGGCAAAGCCGCGATCACGGTCCCGGTTACCGCGCCTGCGGCCGAAGGTCTGGCCGCGATCCGCGTGGCGCTGACCACACCCGATGGCAAGCAACTGATCAAGGACCTGACCATCCCGGTTCAGGCCAATGACCCCGAAACCGCCCGCCAGACCCGCTTCGATCTGGCGGCTGGTCAAAGCTTCACGCTTGATCAGAACGTCTTTGCCGGTCTGCTGCCCGGATCGGGCCGCGCCACCCTTGCAGCCGGGCCGATTGCCCGTTTCAACGCGCCGGGGCTACTGGCATCGCTAGACCGCTACCCCTATGGCTGCACCGAGCAACTGACGTCGAAGGCACTGCCGCTGCTCTACTTCGAACAGGTGGCCTCGGCTATGGGAAGCGCACCGGACGGCGACATCCGCAAGCGGGTGGAGGAGAGCATTGCAGAGATCCTGATCAATCAATCCTCGAACGGCTCTTTCGGCCTCTGGTATCCCGGGACGGGTGATCTCTGGCTCGACGCCTATGTCACCGACTTCCTCAGCCGGGCGAAACGGCAGGGCTATGACCTGCCCGACACGGCCTTCCGCAACGCGCTCGACAACCTGCGCAACCAGATCAATTACGCGCCGGACTTCGATGCGGGCGGCGGCGCCTATGCTTATGCCCTGATGGTGCTGGCGCGCGAAGGTGCGGCGGCGATGGGCGACTTGCGCTACTACGCCGATGTGAAGGCCGACGCCTTCGACACGCCCATCGCCTCGGCCCAGCTTGGTGCGGCACTCGCCTCTTACGGCGATCAGCGCCGGGCGGATCAGATGTTCGCGCAGGCCGCGCGCCAGCTTTCACAGCGCGGCTTTGACGAAGGTCGCCTCTGGCGTTCGGATTACGGCACGGGCCTGCGCGATGCGGCGGCGGTTCTGACACTCGCGGCTGAGGCAGGATCTAATGCGGTAGATGCCGAAACGCTTGGCAACGATGTCGCGAGCGTCATGGCAGGGCAAAGGCTCTCGACGCAGGAGGCAAGCTGGGCGCTTCTGGCCACCAATGCGCTGATCGATCGGCCGGGTGCGGAGGGTTTCACCGTCAACGGCGCGGCCGTTGACGGCCCGATGGTCCGGGTGCTGGATGCCGATGCCGCGACACCTCAGGTCATCGCCAATACCACATCCCGCGACACGACAGTAACGCTTACGACCTTCGGCATACCAACCGAACCCGAACCGGCCGGCGGCAAGGGTTACTCGATTGAACGGTCATACTTCACGCTCGACGGTGAACCGGCGGACATCGCGCAGGTCCAACAGGGCGCCCGCCTTGTCGCGGTGATCGAGGTCACGCCGCATGACGGCACCGAGGCGCGGCTGATCGTGGATGACCCGCTGCCCGCCGGGTTCGAGACCGACAATCCCTCGCTTTTGCGCGCGGGTGATATTGCCGCGCTCGACTGGCTGGAGACTGCCGATACACGAATGACCGAGTTCCGGCAGGAACGCTTCCTGGCCGCCGTGGACTGGGCATCAGAACGACCGTTCCGTCTGGCCTACATCCTGCGCGCCATCACGCCCGGCACGTTCCGCCACCCTGCGGCGAGCGTTGAGGACATGTACCGCCCCGATTACCGGGCCAGAACGGCGGTCGGGCAAGTCACGGTGACGGAGTGAGACGCCACGCAGCCTTCCTGCTTGCGGGCCTCCTCTTCGCGGGCGGGCTGGGGCGGGACGCGGTCGACCTTTGGATCGACCGAACCGACGTGCCGTCGTTGACGGTGGCAACCGGGACCGAAGTTGTGGCCCGCGACGGAAAACTCCTGCGCGCTTTCACCGTGGCGGACGGACGCTGGCGGCTCGATCCCGGCCCGGTCGATCCGGGTTTTCTGGACATGCTGATCGCCTATGAGGACAAGAGGTTCCGTTCACATCCCGGTGTCGATCCTGTTGCCATGATGCGGGCAGGAGGTCAGGCGCTGTGGAATGGCCGCATGGTATCGGGAGGGTCCACCCTGACCATGCAGGTCGCGCGGCTTCTGGAGGAGAGCGGCACCGGCAAATGGGCAGGCAAGCTGCGCCAGATCCGGGTGGCTTTGGCGCTGGAACGGCGGCTGACCAAGGATCAGATCCTCGGCCTCTACCTGCGGCTTGCCCCCTATGGCGGCAATCTGGAAGGCATCCGCGCGGCGACTTTGTCCTATTTCGGCAAGGAGCCGCGCCGGCTGACACCCGCCGAAGCGGCGCTCCTCGTGGCCCTGCCGCAATCGCCCGAAACCCGCCGCCCCGACCGTTTCCCGGACAAGGCGTCCGAGGCCCGCGCCCGGGTGCTTGACCGTATGGTACGCGATGGCGAGATGTCGGAAGGCCGCCGCGCAGCCGCACTGACCGAACCTGTGCCTCTGGCCCGCCGCCCCTTTCCCGCGCTCGCCCCCCATCTGACCGGACGTCTCGTCCGTGAAGCGCCCGACGCGAACCGCATCGAAACGACCATCGATTCAGGCCTGCAAAACAGCCTTGAGGCACTGGCCGCGCGCAGCGCCCGGTCCGCGTTCGCGCGCGCATCGCTCGCGCTTCTCGTCGCTGACCACCGAACGGGCGAGATCCTCGCCTCTGTCGGCTCACCCGACTGGACGAGCGACAGCCGCGCGGGCTTCATCGACATGACCCGCGCCGTCCGCTCTCCCGGCTCGACGCTGAAACCCTTCGTCTATGCGTTGGCCTTTGACGAAGGCCTCGCGCATCCCGAAACCCTGATTGAAGACCGCCCCACCGCCTTCGGCACCTATGCGCCGCAGAATTTCGACCGGCAGTTCCGGGGGACAGTCACCGTGCGCGAGGCGCTGCAACTATCGCTGAACATCCCGGTGGTCAGCCTGACCGAGGCGATTGGCCCGGCCCGGCTTCTGGGGGCATTGCGCCAGTCTGGCGGACGTCCGGACCTGCCCGGCGGCCAGCCCGGTCTCGCAGTCGCGCTGGGCGGTGTAGGCATCACACTCGAGGACCTCGTTCAGGCCTATGCCGCGCTGGCCCGGCTGGGCCAGCCAGTCCGGTTGCATATCACGCCCGGCATGCCGGACCCCGCCGGTCAGCGCCTCTTCAGCCGGGAGGCGGCCTGGCTCACCACCGATATCCTCGCGGGCCTGCCGCCGCCCGCAGGTGCATCCGCCCACCGAATCGCCTACAAGAGCGGCACCAGCTATGGCCACCGCGATGCGTGGGCCGTCGGCTTTGACGGCGCGCATGTGGCGGGTGTCTGGATGGGGCGGGCCGATGGCGCTTCCGTACCCGGCGCTTTCGGCGGCGACCTCGCGGCACCGATCCTGTTCGACACTTTCGCACGGCTGAAACCGGCGCCCGATCCGCTTCCCGCGCCGCCGCCGGCGACGCTGATCCTGCCCACCGCCCGCCTGCCGCAACCCTTGCAACAGTTTCGCCCGCGCGGGACCGCATTCGCGACAGCAACCAATGCCCCCGAAATCGCCTTCCCGCCCGACGGGGCTGAGGTGGAGGCCGGCGCCGAACTTGCGCTCAAGGTCAGGGGCGGCACGCCCCCCTTCACCTGGCTCGCCAACGGCGCGCCGCTGATCCTGGCCGACCGCGCCCGCGAAACCGCTGTCCGCGACCCTGGACAAGGCTACATAACCCTGTCCGTCATCGATGCGAATGGACA
>JAUIDM010000322.1 GCA_030428915.1 Alphaproteobacteria bacterium
AGTTGCCAGAAGGCGCGGCGCACTCGCGGCGGACCGACAACACGCTGGTCAAGGCACTGGCTCGCGCGTTCCGCTGGAAACGGATGCTGGAGTCGGGTGAGTTCGCCACCATCGCCGAACTGGCCGAACGGGAGGGAATCGCGCCCTCCTACATGACCCGTGTCCTGCGGCTCACATTGCTCGCGCCTGACATCATCGAGGGCATCTTGGACGGGAAGCAGGGGCCGGAAGTGACGCTGGCACGGGCGTTGGAGCCGTTTCCGGTGAAGTGGGCGGACCAGCCAGACCACGTCGGGTGCACGGGCTGAAGCGGTCATGCATGCTTTGCCCGGCTAACGGCTCTGTCGAACCCCAAGCCACCATTTGTTTGGTCACGTCGTGCGAGCCAAAATTTTCTTGAAAATCAGCCACAAACGCAACTTACGGCATTGCATTAATCGTATGCTCGAGGCCGCCATAGATGTGCGTCTTGAGGATTTCCGACGCGCCGTCGGCGTCGCGGGTCAGGGCGCGGTCCAGCATGGCCCGGTGCTCGTCCGCGGCAACCTCTCCCCGATTGGTGAGAACGAGCATCTGGTAACGAAGGTACTTCTCGAAGAGCGTCGCATGGAGAGACAACAAGTTGGCCGATTCGCAGTTTGAAATCAGCGCCTGGTGGAACTCCCAATCGTAGCGCTTCCAGGTCTCCTTCTGGCTGTCGTGACCATCGGCGAGCCGTTGCTCCATGAGGTGCAGCTTGTGGTGGGCGGCAACGACTCGGCCTTCCCATTCGGTGTCGCCGTTCAGGATCGACTGGCGAAGGGCATGGCACTCCAGCAGGACACGCAAATCCGCTATCTCCTGAAGATCGGCGCCTGAGACCGGCTTCACGAAAAAGCCGCGCTGCTCGGGCGCATCGACAAAGCCTTCACTGGCAAGGCGATGCAGCGTTTCGCGCAAAGTCGACAGGCTGGTTTCGTAGCGCGCCTTCAGGTCATCGAGCTTGATCTTCGAGCCGGGCGGAAGGATGCCGAACACGATGTCGTGCTTGATCTTGTGGTAGGTCGTGGCGCCGATGGTCTGTCCGGTGCGCTGCATGCTGTGTATCTGCTTTTCCAGGTTTCATCATGTGACGACGAGAACTCGAGCTCTGACCGCTTGCAGCAACATCGCAGTTTTTTTGCAAAATACCAGATATTCTTGACCACACCATGCCAGAAGCGCATTCCTTGGGCCGTGTCAGAACATGACACGCATCCAAGGAGTCGTGGCATGCCCCCCTTAAAGCTCGCCCTTTGTGGCTATGGCCTCGTCGGTCAACGGCATGTCAGCGCCGCGCGGCATGTCGATGGCGTTGTCGTTCGCCATGTCATCGAGCCCACGGCGGCGGGGCGCGCGGCGGCCGAGCAGGCCGGGCTTGCCTGTTACCATGATCTTGACTCCCTGATGGCCGCGACCAAGGTCGACGGGCTCGTCATTGCGACGCCCACATCGCTCCACCGCGAGCAAACGCTTGCGGCCCTGCAACATGGATGCCCGGTCCTGGTTGAAAAGCCGATCGCCACGACCTCGGATGAGGCCCGGGCGATCGTTTCTGCCGTGAAGAATAGCGGCGTGCCCGTTCTCGTCGGGCATCACCGCCGCCACAACCCGCTGATCCAGAAGGCCAGGCAGATGATCGACGAGGGGCTGGTCGGCGATATCCGGGCGGTGCAGGCCACCTGCTGGTTCTACAAGCCCGACCATTATTTCGACACCGCACCCTGGCGCAAGGAACGCGGGGCGGGGCCGGTTTCGGTCAATCTGGTGCATGACGTCGACCTGATCCGCCATCTGTGCGGAGAGGTCGAAAGCGTATCCGCCCGTGCCGCCCCGTCGCGGCGTGGCTTCGCCAACGAAGATGTCGCCGCCGCAGTCCTGACCCTGACCAATGGCGCCATCGCGACGATCAGCGTGTCCGACAGCACGGTCGCCCCGTGGAGTTGGGAGATGACGTCCGGCGAATACCCCATCTACCCCCGGACCGATCAGAGTTGCTACCTGATCGGCGGCTCGCGCGGGGCGCTGTCGCTCCCCGACCTCAGGCTCTGGCGCCACGACGGGGAACAGCCGGATTGGTGGACGCCCATATCGGCAGTGGCCGGCGGCTACGTGACCTCTGACCCGCTCGTCAACCAGATCCGGCATTTTCGCGACGTGATCCAAGGATTCGTCGATCCGCTCGTATCCGCCGAAGAGGGCTTGCGCAGCCTCAGGGCGGTAGAGGCGATCCAGATGTCCGCAGAGAAGAACGGCCTGCCGATCCCCGTCGCGTCGGTCAAGGCCACGGTCCAAAGAGCGTCATGATTTCAAAAATATCAGATATTTTCAGAAAAATCTTGTGATATGGATGATTTTCGGCATCATGCAGCAAAAAAACATGATGGATCACCAAGGGAGGACCAGATGATCAACAACCTCAGCCGCCGTGCGGCCATCTCGACCGTCGCCGCTATCGGCATCCTCGCCGGCGCCGGATCTTCTGCGCTGGCCGACGCCCACCTGACCCAACTGCGCCTGTCCATGTCCGGGTCGGAAACCGATCAGCGCGCCGTCGCCATGGCCGAAGTGTTCGGGCCCGCCGTGTCGGAATTCGCCAGCTACGAGCCCGCTTACAACGCGACGCTCTTCGCGCAAGGCACCGAGCTCGAGGCGATCAGCCGTGGCAACCTCGAGATGTCGATTGCCTCCGCACAGGAACTCGCGCAGTTCTTCCCCGAGTTCTCCATCTTCACCGCGGGCTACGTCCACCAGGACGCCGCGCACCAGGTGGCGGTCTTCAATGATCCGCTGATGGAGCCGTTCAAGCAGACCGTTCTGGACGAGCTTGGCGTCCGCCTTCTGTCGGTGATGTACCTGGGCCGCCGCCACGTGAACCTGCGCCAATGCCCCGATGAACTGACCGTGACCACTCCGGAAGATCTGAACGGCGTGAACCTGCGGATGCCCGGCACCGACGCGTGGCAGTTCCTTGGCGCGGCGCTTGGTGCGTCGCCGACCCCGATGTCCTTCTCCGAGGTCTACACCGCTTTGTCGACCGGGGCCGTGGACGGGCAGGACAACCCGCTTCCCACCGTCGTGGACGCCCGTTTCTACGAGGTGACCTGCCAGATCGCCCTGACCTCGCACCTCGTCGACCTGAATTACATCGTGATCTCCGAGGAAGTGTTCCAATCCTTCACGAGCGAGCAGCAGGCCATCGTGCAGCAGGCCGCAGATGACGCGGCCGAGCTTGGCCGTCAGCGCCAGCTGGCCCTCGAGGCCGAGCTTGGTGCATTCCTCGAGGAGAACGGCCTGACCCTCTACGAGCCGGACCTGGCCGCCTTCCGCACGGCCGTGCAGGCCGCCTATCTCGACAGCGAATTCGCCGAGACATGGCCCGAGGGTGTGCTCGAGCAAATCAACGCCCTCGGCAACTGATCGATCGCGAACGGTGTGGAGAAGACCGTGTTTGCGAAGCTGAAGACCGGGTTCTCCACCCTCACCAACACCATCGCCGCGGCCATGCTTGCGGCGATGTTCTTCGCTTTCCTGCTGCAGGTCGGCTCGCGCTACATGCCGCGCCTGCTTGACGGGCTGGGCATCAGCGGACGGTTTCCCGTGCTCGACGCGATCGAACCGCTCGGCTGGACGCTGGAACTGTGCCTGATCCTGTGGGTCTGGATCGTGTTCTTCGGCTGCGCCTTCAACGTGCGCGAGAAGGATCACGTCACGTTCGACATCTTCTATCTCGCCGCAGGCGCGCGGGCCCGCCGCATCATGGCGCTGATCGCCGCTGCGTCCATCGTGGCCGGCATGGTCTGGGCCTTCCTCCCGACTTGGGACTACGTCGATTTCATGCGCATGCGGCGCACCTCGACGGTGGAAAACCCGATCACCGGGGATCGTATCCGCCTGAAGTGGATCTTCATCATCTACATGGTGTTCATGGCCGCCCTGATCCTTCGGTATGGCTGGCGGTTCGTCGTCACCTGGCGTGATGGTCCGCCCGACGACCACCATCTCGTCGATCACGATCCCAAGCCCCCCGCCATTCGCCACGGGGATGACGCGGTATGAGTTTCGAGGTCCTGGCCTGCCTTGTCACCCTGTTCCTGCTGGCGGGGATCGGCACGCCCATCGGCTATTCCATCATCCTTGCCGCCCTGGTCTATCTCGGGCTTGGCGGGATGGACCTTGCGCTGGCGGGCGAGAAGATCATGCAGGGCCTCTACCGCAGCTTCGTGCTCCTGGCGGTTCCGCTGTTCATCGTCGCCGCCAACATCATGAATGCCGGCACGATCTCGGATCGGTTGCTGAATTTCTGCGTCGCCGTCGTGGGCCGCTTCCGTGGCGGGCTGGGGCATGTGAACGTCGTTGCCTCGCTGATCTTTTCCGGCATGTCCGGCTCCGCCGTCGCCGATGCCGCCGGGATCGGCAAGATCATCATCCAGATGATGACAAGGGACGGCAGATACGGCCGGGGCTACGCGGCGGCGATCACGGCGGCCTCGGCCACCATCGGCCCGATCATTCCGCCTTCGATCCCGATGGTTCTGTATGCGCTGGTCTCGCAAAGCTCGATCGGCGCGCTGTTTCTGGCCGGGATCGTTCCGGGCCTGATCATGGGCGTCGTGCTGATGGCGATGAACGGTTATACCAACGGCCTTAGGCTTTGACCGTTTTGGCGTATTCTCGGGTGGTAATCGAGCGGACGGTGGCGGTGTCGTTGGCGAAGAAATTCCAAGCG
>JAUIDM010000323.1 GCA_030428915.1 Alphaproteobacteria bacterium
GCCCGCCCGCTGACGCAAGGCGTCGTCGACATTCTCGGGGTAGTTGGAGAACATGCCGAAGGTGCAGTTGCCGCGCACGACAGTGTTCGCGCCCGCAAAGGCCTCCATCAGCACCGCCGTGATCTCCTGCTGCCCCGCCGAAGACTGCCGGTCGCCGCGCTTGCCAGCCACCTGGTCGATGTCGTCGACCGTGCCAAAGCCGATCACGGCCGGGTCCATCACCCCGTTGATGAAGGCCTTGGCGTTCTGCCCCGACTTGCCCTGATAGCTGTCGACATTGTCGATACTGAGATTCGCATAGCGGAACGGATAATTCGCGACCTTGCAGTAATCGTTGAGCAACCCCGCCATCATCTGGATGAGCGTCGTCTTCCCCGTCCCCGGCTTGCCGTCGCCCATGAAGGTGAAGATGAAACCGCCCATCTCGGCGAAGGGGTTCAGTTTGCGCGTGAAATCATAGGCCATCAGCATCTTGGCGAGCCTCAGCGCCTGATATTTGGCGATATGGTTGCCGACGACCTCATGCGGCTTCTTGAAGGTCATCACCAGTGTCGAGCCGCGCGCCTTGCGCGCGGGCTCAAAGCCCGAAATCGGGAAATCATCCGCCTCGATCCGGTAATTGGCGCCGGTGAACGCCTCAAGCCGGGGGGCACTGCCTGCGCGCAGCTTGACCTTCTGCATCAGCTGCTCGGCATAGGCGAGGATCGTTGCGATCAGCGTCGCCTCGTCCTTGGCAAAGACCGCGATATCCTGATCCAGCTCCCAAAGCGCGCCGTGCAGCGCAAGCTGAGCATTATCGGTCAGAACCTCCTCGACCGCACCGATTTCCACCGAGACCTCGCTGGCCTTCTCGGCCAGCAGAAATGCCGTGGCATTGGCAAAAACCGACAGCACCACCAACGCCTCGGCCGCGAGCAACTCGGTGAATTCCGCCGCCCGCGCAGCAGGCATCCGGTTTTCCAGATTGGCCTTCTTCAATTCGACGAGGCCGGTCTGACCCGAAAACGCCTCCCCCATCGCCAGCGCGATCGACAGGGACCGCCGCAGGGCATGCGCCGCCGCTGCCTGCAGGGGCGAGGTCAAGGGATCGTCATCATCGGTCGCGGCCATCCGGTCGATCAGCCGCACGCCCTCGGTCCGCGTCATCGAACGCGTCACCAGCCCCGGCGTCGTAGAGCGGAACCGCCGCTGCATCGCCGCCACGTCGGGGGATTTTTCGGGCCCCGTCACCGTCAGCTTTGGCTGCGCCAGACGCGGAGCGTGATCGACGCCCATCAGCATCTCAGTGGCCGCCATGTAGTGCGCCCGGATCTCCTCTTCCTTCAGTTCCATCTCATTCTGCGGCGCACTCATTGGGTTTCCTCACTGCCTCTGTCTTCCACTTGGGGGAAATATCCCACGGGGGTCCGGGGGTGTGAAACCCCCGAGGGCCCACCCTATCCGTAAACGAGCACCCTGCCCTCTTTGCCCACCACGAACTTTCGCATGTCGCGGAACCCGGCCGGATCTTTCTCGGCCAGAACCTGGAACGGCCTTTGCGGCAGGATGAGCGACCGCGTCACGCGCGTGGCCCCGGTCTCCACCCCGCGGCCCGAGAACGGGTCGAGCTTGAAGACCTGTCGTTCGACATCCGTGAACCAACCCTTCTCGACCTCGACACGCTCGCTTTCCAGTTCCTCGATGGTCCAGGCGAGCGCCCAATCCTCACCCACCGGCGATTTCGCCTCGTCCAGCACCTCGCGGATCGGCCCGGTCTGCAGCGTGAAGGCCGAGGAATACATCGGCCCCAGATGCAGCCGCCGCAGCCGCTTGGGATGCAGATCGGCGAAATCGGTGTCGAAGCCCTTGGCGATGGTGATCAGCTTCAGCCCGCCCACTGACTGCGCCATCAGATGCGCCTGCGCGGCGGGCCAGCGGCGTTCATCGAGCGGCAGCGCCTTCTTGCCGGAATCCACCACTTCCATCAGGTAAATCACCGGCACATTGAGCTGGCTGTCATAGACACCCCAATGCACCAGATAGCCGCGTCGCCCGCCCGAGACATCGGCGATCCATTGCGCCTGCGGATGCATCTGCGGGAAATAAAGCCCGCCCTTCTGCAAGGCCTCGTAATAAAGCCGCTGCGACATCGCATATTGCAGCCGCGTCGGCACGACACGCTCACCGACGATCTGGCGCACCATTTCGTCCTTCAGCTTTGCAGCGTCGGGCATGCCCTCCAGATGCCGCGCCGCCTGCGCGGTATCGTTGGCCATCGTCACCAGTTCCTGAAAGATCGGGAAACCGCTTTCATGCAGGTCGATGGTCAGATGTTTCTGCCCGATCCCGTCGAGCCGGCCCGAGACCAGGTATTTCAGGCTCAGCGCCTTGAACGTCGCCGCAATCGCGCGGACGTAGCCCTCCAGCACGTCGCTGTCCATGGCAGAGAAAGAGCGGTCCTTCTCCATCTCCGCCGCCACCCCGGTCAGGCGGCGTGTGATCCCCTCGAACTTCGCGAAATACCGCCGCGCGGCAAGGTCGTCATCGAGCGCCTTGTGGTCGGTGGTCAGGTCGATATCGGTCACGTCAGGTGCCATCCCGTGAAACGCCCAGCCAGAAGGCCCAGATCGGGCCGAATGGCCCCGCCATGGCCCGACGCCGCGCCAAGGCGATACTCTCGTTCTCCTCAGGCTGTTCCAGCCATTTTTGCCGCATCCAGAGCCTGAGCCCCCCCGCAAAGAACGCGATGAAGACACCTGCACTTAGAAAAGGCGCCGCGCCTTCGCCAGAGCCGAACACCGCCTTCAGCAGGCCGATCACCATCAGACCGGCGCCGAACATCACGGCGATGCGTGCCTGATAAACGGCGTTCATTGTCCCCCATACAGATTCTTGTCGTGCTTCTCGACGATCTGCTGGAACCGCCGCGCAAACCTCTCATCCGCCTTTGCCTTCTGCTCCAGCACCTTGCGGGCAAAGACCATCTGGTCCTCATGCGCCTCCATCATCTCGGCCATGCGTGTGTTGGTCGCGACGCCGATCCCGGCCATGGCGGCCTGCGCTTCCTGATCGGTCTTGACCCCGATTTCGTTGATCTTGTGGGCCACGTCCTGCTGCTGCGCGGTCTTCAGCGACTTCGTCAGCGCGTCATAAAGCACGACCCGCTGCTTGGTATCCGTCTGCAGCTTGTTGATCAGCACCATCTGGGTCGCGGCCTGATTTTGCAAGCTGTCCACCCAGGTCTTGCCCTTCTCGATATAGCGCTCCAGCGTCTGGGATTTGGCGAGCTTCACCTGCTCATCCTGCACCATCGCGTTGTAGCGCTTGTTGAGATCGGCCAACTGGCTTTCCAGTTGCGTGCGCTTGGCCGCGTCCTGTTCGACGCTGATCGCGTTCTCGATCTTGATGATCTCGGGATCGAGCGCCTGAATATCCGCGCGCAGACCCTCCAGCTCGCCCACCGTCACTTCGCGGTCACTCAGCGTCTCGGTCAGGTTGGCCTCAACCTTGTCCTTGTGCTGGTTCAGAACCGCCAACTGGCCTTCCAGCAGTTTCACGATCACATCGGATTTGCCGATCAGATCCTGCAGCTTGTCGTCGATGGAGGCCCCGCGCAGCCGTTCCTGCCGCATCGCCTCTGACTTGCCCTTGGCAAAGATGCCGACGAAGCTTTCCCAGCCCGTCTTGTTGCGCATCTCGTCGAAATCCTTGGAAAAGCCCGCCGTCACATCATCAAGCCCCATGATCAGTTCGGCGATATTCGCGTTCATGATCTCGGCATGGGCATGAACGTCATCGAGCGTGGCGTTTTCGATGTCGATCGACACGTCATCACCGGTCTTCAGCTTCTGCCGCGCGGTCTCGATCCGGCTCGTCAGTTCGGAGATTTTGGCCTGCGCATCGGCGACCTGCTTCTGGCTTTCCAGAATCTGGGCATCGAAATCGGACATGGGCGCTCCCTAATGTTAATCCTCTTTACACGAGATAGGGATGCACGGATCGGTTGTCATCCCTCACGACTTCGAAAACGTTATCGCAAAAAGCGCAGGCGCCGTCATCCCGCAATCAGCAGAACCGGATTGACGTTGCAGCAGGGGGCGCCGCACGCTTAGCTTGATGTCATGAAAAGCAATATGGAGACCCGGCTGGCCAGCGACATCGCCGCCCGCCGCGACGACCTGATCGGACTGACACGGGACCTGATCCGGATCCAGACGGTCAACCCGCCGGGACGGAATTACCTTGAGATCTGCGAATACCTCGCCACCCGCCTCGGCCCCGCAGGCTTCACGGTTGAGTTGATCCGAGCTGAAGGGGCGTTCGGCGACAGCGTTTCGCACCCGCGCTGGAACCTCGTGGCCCGGCACGAAGGTTCTGGACCAGGCGAGTGTGTGCATTTCAACTCGCATCACGACGTGGTGGAGGCAGGTCACGGCTGGACCCGCGACCCGTTCGTGGCCGAGGTGTCAGGTGACCGCATCTATGGGCGCGGCTCTTGCGACATGAAGGGCGGGCTGGCCGCGAGCATCATCGCGGCCGAGGCCTTCATCGCCGTCTGTCCGGACTATCGCGGCGCCATCGAGATCAGCGCAACGGCCGACGAGGAATCGGGCGGCTTCGGCGGCGTCGCCTATCTTGCCGAACGGGGCTGGTTCGCGCCCGAACGCGTTCAGCACGTCATCATCCCCGAACCTTTGAACAAGGATCGCATCTGTCTTG
>JAUIDM010000324.1 GCA_030428915.1 Alphaproteobacteria bacterium
GGGCAATTCCGAGGTCGGCCACACCAATATCGGCGCGGGCCGTGTCGTGGCGATGGATCTTGGCCAGATCGACCTCGCGATCGAGGATCGGTCCTTTTTCTCCAACGCGGCCATCGCCGCCTTCATCCAGAGCCTCAAAGCCGATGGCGGCACCGCGCATCTGATGGGCGTCATCTCGGATGGCGGCGTACACGGGCATATCGACCACCTCATCGCCGCCTGCGAGATGATCGCGGGCGCCGGTGTGCCGGTGGCGCTTCATGCCGTCACCGATGGCCGGGATGTGGCGCCGAAATCTGCGGACGGTTTTGCCGCTGACTTGCAAGACCGCCTGCCCGAGGGCGCGCGGGTCGCAACTCTGACGGGCCGCTATTTCGCGATGGATCGCGACAATCGCTGGGACCGGGTCGAACGCGCCTATGCCGCGATGGTCCGGGGCAAAGGTCTTTCGGCAGGTTCGGCCACCGACGCGGTTGCGGCGGCCTATGACCGGGGCGAGACGGACGAATTCATCCAGCCCACCGTCATTGGCGATTTTTCCGGCGCGAAGGATGGCGACGGGTTCTTCTGCCTCAATTTCCGTGCCGACCGGGCGCGAGAGATTCTGCTCGCCGTCGGCGAGGATGACATCAACGGCTTCGACCGGGGCCAGCGCCCGCATTGGGCGGCCCTTCTCGGCATGGTCGACTATTCGAAGACACACGACGCCTTCATGGCCGCCGCCTATCCCAAGCGCGCGGTGGTCAACACACTGGGCTCGTGGGTGGCCAAACACGGGATGACGCAGTTCCGCCTGGCCGAGACCGAGAAATACCCCCATGTCACCTTCTTCCTGAATGGCGGCAAGGAAGTGCCGGAAGAGGGCGAGGACCGCCACATGGCCCCCTCTCCCAAGGTCGCGACCTATGATCTGCAACCGGAGATGTCGGCGCCCGAGGTCAGCGACAAGTTCGTAGAAGCCATCGGCAAGGGCTATGACCTGATCGTGGTGAACTACGCCAATCCTGACATGGTCGGTCATACGGGCGATCTCTACGCCGCCATAAAGGCTGTCGAAGAGGTCGATCGGGGGTTGAGTCGGGCTGTCGCCGCCCTTGAAAAGGCCGGGGGCGCGATGATCATCACCGCCGATCACGGCAATTGCGAGACGATGATCGACCCGGAAACTGGCGGTCCCCACACCGCACACACGACCAATCCGGTTCCGGTGGCCCTGATCGGCGGTCCTGCGGATGCGCGGTTGCGCGACGGCCGCCTTGCCGATCTCGCGCCGACGCTTCTCGATCTCATGGGGATTACGCCGCCCGAAGAGATGACCGGTCAAACGCTAATCGTGCGGTAATGAAAAACGCCGCTCTCCTGTCCCTGGTCCTGCTCGGCCTGGCCCCCGCGGCACAGTCGCAGGACCCGGCGCCCCTATCGGCAGAAGAAGCCGCAGACGCACTGCGCGACGCGATCGGGACGCTCGAACAGGCAGAAGGAACGCGCGAACGGGTGGCGGCACTTACCCACACCGTCCGGGCATATGAGACCGGTCTGGCCGGATTACGCGACGCCTTGCGCCGAGCGCTGGCGCGCGAGGCCGAGATCATCACCGAGCTCGATCGGCAACGCGGCCGCATCGGGCAAGTTCTTGGCGCAATGACGGTGCTGCAAAGCAAAGAGGAGCCGGTAATCCTCATCCATCCCGACGGACCGCTGGAGACGGTGCGGGCCGGCATGATTCTAGCGGCAACCACACCTGCGCTTGAGGCAGAGGCGGCCGCCCTGCGGGCACAGATTGACGAGATCCGGCGGTTGCGCGCCTTGCAGGGCGAGACGACTGCCATGCTGCAAAAGGGACTGACTGCCGCGCAACAGGCCCGCACCGAACTCTCGAAGGCCGTTCAGGACCGCACCGACCTGCCACAGCGGTTTCTTGAAGACCCCGAGGAACTGACTGGGCTGGTCGCCAGCGCCGACAGTCTCGATGCCTTTGCCAAGGGGCTCGCGGCAATGGAAACCGATATCGGCGCGCCGATGGCGGATTTCGAGAGCGCAAAGGGCAGGCTGCCCCTGCCGGTTCAGGGAAGCCTGCTGCGCCGCGCGGGCGAGGCCGATGCGGCGGGCATCGTCCGGCCTGGTATCGTGGTCGCCACCGGGCCCGGTGCGCTGGTGACGCTCCCCTGGACCGCGACGGTCCGCTACCGGGGACCACTTCTCGACTACGGAAATGTGATGATCGCAGAGCCCGCTTCCGGTTATCTTCTGATCCTTGCCGGATTGGAAACCGTCTTTGGAGAGACCGGCGATGTGCTGGATGCGGGTGCGCCGGTGGGGTTGATGGCGGGCGATATGAAAGATTGGTCGGCAAATCCCGGCCAATCCGAAGAAGGCGGTGGCGTCGGCGTGACGGAAACGCTTTATATAGAGCTGAGACAGGGCGAAGAGCCCGTGGACCCGGCCCCGTGGTTCACCGAGACAAGGGAAGACTGACCGATGAGGAAATTCGTGATGGCCGCTCTGGGCGGTACGCTCGCCGGCATCGTGCTGACGACGCAGGTAGCCGGACCGCTGGTCGCACAGGAAACTGACAAGGCCACGGTGTATGAGCAGCTCGACCTGTTCGGCGACATCTTCGAGCGTATTCGCGGCCAGTATGTGGAAGAGGTTGACGAGGGCAAGCTGATCGAAGCCGCGATCAATGGCATGCTCACCTCGCTC
Organism: Alphaproteobacteria bacterium; assembly: GCA_030428915.1. GTDB lineage: Bacteria > Pseudomonadota > Alphaproteobacteria > Rhodobacterales > Rhodobacteraceae > Albidovulum. The sequence goes on from JAUIDM010000324.1 coordinate 2,704, forward strand.
GATCCGCATTCAAGCTATCTTGCACCCGATGCCTTCGACGACATGCGGGTGCAGACTCGCGGCGAATTCGGCGGCCTCGGCATCGAAGTGACGCAGGAGGAGGGGTTCATCAAGGTCGTCTCGCCCATCGATGGGACGCCCGCCTTCGACGCAGGCGTTCATGCCGGTGACTTTATCACCCATGTCGACGGCGAAAGCGTATTGGGCCTGACGCTTGACGATGCGGTGGACCGGATGCGGGGGCCCGTGGGGTCCGAGATCGTCATCACGATCGTGCGCGAAGGTACGGAGGAACCATTCGACCTGTCGATCATCCGGGACACGATCAAACTGACCGCGGCGCGGGTGCGGACCGAGGGCGACACCGTTGTCCTGCGCGTCACCACATTCAATGACCAGACCTACGACAATATGGCTGAAGGTCTGAAAAAGGCCGTCGAGGAGGCCGGCGGCATCGACAAGATCAACGGCTTCGTCCTTGATCTGCGCAACAATCCAGGCGGGCTTCTGACGCAGGCGATCAAGGTTTCTGACGCCTTCCTCGACAAGGGAGAGATCGTCTCTACCCGCGGCCGCAATCCACAGGACAGCGAGCGGTTCAACGCCGAACCGGGCGATCTGGCCGAGGGCAAGCCAATGGTCGTCCTGATCAACGGCGGCTCTGCCTCGGCTTCCGAAATCGTCACCGGCGCATTGCAGGACCACCGCCGCGCCATCGTCGTCGGTACCAAGAGCTTCGGTAAGGGGTCGGTTCAGACCGTCATTCCGCTCAGAGGCGAAGGGGCGATGCGGCTGACCACCGCGCGCTACTACACGCCGTCCGGCCGCTCGATCCAGGCGCTGGGCATCTCGCCTGATATCGTCGTCGCACAGCCGCAGCGGCAGCCGGGCGAGAACGAGGACGAGGATGAGCCGTCAGCAAGACCCGGGCGGTCCGAGGCTGACCTGCGCGGCGCGATCTCCAACGACACAATGACTGAAGATGAAAAGCGAGTGCTGGAAGAGGAGCGGGCAAAAGCAGAAGCAGCCGCGAAGCTGCGCGAGGATGATTATCAGCTGGCCTATGCGATCGACATCCTCAAGGGGCTGTCGGCCATCGCCGCGGCGGAATGAGCCCGGAGGTCGTGTCATCCCTGCCTTACCGGCCCTGTGTCGGCGTCGTGCTGATCAACGACGCCGGACTCATCTTTGCCGGGCAACGGCGCGACAGCGAGGTTGCGGCCTGGCAAATGCCGCAGGGCGGTATCGACGCGGGTGAGAAACCGCGCAAGGCGGCGTTACGGGAACTAGGGGAGGAAACCGGCGTCACACCCGATCTGGTCGAGTTCCTCTCCAAGTCGCCCGACTGGCTGACCTACGACCTGCCGCCCGAGCTTGTCGGCAAGGTCTGGGGCGGCAAGTATCGCGGGCAGAAGCAGCGCTGGTTCCTGTTCCGCTTCAAGGGCCGGGACGACCAGATCAATATCGCAACAGAGCATCCGGAGTTTTCCGAGTGGCGATGGATCGGGGCGGACGCGATGCTGGATAGCATCGTGCCCTTCAAGCGTGACGTCTATGCAAAGGTCCTGGCCACGTTCCGACCCCATCTGGCCTGATCCGCGTTGACGCGAAACGGCATCGGTAAGCCCGAGGGATTCTGCGGGTTTTGAATGCAGGTTCAGAGGTAGGGACCCGCCCCCTGCCAACCGATGATCGAGCCAAAAGAAAAACCCCCGCGGCCATGCCTCGGGGGTTGATCGTCTCTCGCGGGTTGCCCCGCCAGCTGTTCCAGTCGCCTCAGAGAGCGCCTTCGCGCTGGGCCTTCTTGCGTGCCAGTTTGCGGGCACGGCGGATGGCCTCGGCCTTCTCGCGCGCTTTCTTGACGGAGGGCTTCTCGAAATGCTGCCGAAGCTTCATTTCACGGAAAACCCCTTCGCGCTGAAGCTTTTTCTTCAGGGCACGAAGCGCCTGTTCGACGTTGTTGTCGCGAACGCTGACCTGCATGTGGTTGTC
>JAUIDM010000325.1 GCA_030428915.1 Alphaproteobacteria bacterium
GACCCACTACCTGAACGAGACGACCAGCTACACGCTGACCACGCTTCAGGATGCCGACGAATGGGTGAAGTCACAGGCGAGTTACAAAATGCTCGACAGCGCCCGCCTGACGCTGAATGCAGCGGAGGTCTCCGGCATGGAGCGCGAGTTCCTGTATTTCGGACATAACGCACAGACTGCCTGAGCATCTGACGCGGCCTGAGGGGCCGGGCGGTGCCTGACGCATCCCCCGGCCCGGTCCCGGTCAGGGAACCTCACGCGACCAGCGGTTCGATATCGCCTTCGCCCCGCGCCGCATGGAACGCCTTGACGAAGGCGCCAAGCTCTCCCGCTGCAATCGCATCGCGCAGACCCTGCATCAGTTCCTGATAATAGTGCAGGTTGTGCCAGGTCAGCAGCATGCCCGAAATCATCTCGCCCGCGCGGAAGACATGGTGCAGATAGGCGCGGGAATAGCTGCGGCAGGCGGGACAGGTGCAGTCCTCGTCCAGCGGGCGCGGATCGTCCTGATGGCGCGCGTTCTTGATGTTGACCTGCCCGCGACGCGTCCAGGCCTGCCCGGTCCGGCCCGAGCGGGAGGGCAGCACGCAATCCATCATGTCGATGCCACGCTCCACCGCGCCGACGATGTCGTCGGGCTTGCCGACGCCCATGAGGTAGCGCGGCTTGTCCTCAGGCAGAAAACCCGGCGCATAGTCGAGGACGGAGAACATCGCCTCCTGCCCCTCGCCCACCGCAAGGCCGCCCACCGCATAGCCGTCAAAGCCGATGGCTTTCAGCGCCCCGGCACTTTCCTCGCGCAACTCCCGCGTCACGCCGCCCTGCATGATGCCGAAAAGCGCATGGCCCGGCCGGTCGCCGAACGCCGCTTTCGACCGCTCCGCCCAACGCATCGACAGCCGCATGCTCTCGGCCACTGCCTCTTCCGTCGCCGGAAGCGCGGGACACTCGTCGAAACACATGACGATGTCCGAGCCGAGCAGCTTCTGGATCTCCATCGAGCGTTCGGGGCTCAGCATGTGCTTCGACCCGTCGATATGCGAGGAAAAGCGCACCCCCTCCTCGGTCAGCTTGCGGAGGCTCGCAAGGCTCATCACCTGAAAGCCACCACTGTCGGTCAGGATCGGGCGCTCCCAGTTCATGAACCTGTGCAGCCCGCCAAGCCGGGCAATGCGCTCGGCCGTCGGACGTAGCATCAGGTGATAGGTATTGCCGAGCAGGATATCGGCCCCGGTCGCGCGCACGCTTTCGGGCAGCATCGCCTTGACGGTCGCGGCGGTGCCCACGGGCATGAAGGCCGGCGTCCGGATCTCGCCGCGCGGGGTAAAGATGGTGCCGGTCCGGGCCTTGCCGTCGGTCGCGTGAAGGGAGAATGAAAAACGCTCTGTCATGGCCGCGCCTCATAGCCGAGCGGGCGACGGTTGGGAAGGCTGGCCAGCAGCGCGAGGGGCGTCCGGCAAAACAGGGATGCGTTTGGAAAGCGGGACAGAACGGACATTGAAGGTATGTGCGGAGGGCCGCGCCCGACCCTGGGTGGGCGCTCCGTAAGCGGGGTCTGCACAATCCCTTCCCGGCCTCCAAGCGCCTGTTCTGATTGCAGCGCCGCCGGGCGCCCTCCCGGGGGGAGGGTCGGGCGCGGCCCGGCGTGAACGCCGGGCCAGACGGGTGGCCGGCGCTCTGCACCATGACCGCGATGGGCTCAGAACGGCCTTTGATTGAGGCAACCAATTTGTACATCCGACGAGAGGTGGAGCCTTCTGTTCTCCCAAGACCGGTTGCCTCCGCGTCGGGCCTGTGTCGGGACGGATGCCATACGCGTGCCATACGCCTGCCAGACGCGGTGCAGACGCCCGGCAATGGTCTTTCCCGCCTCTGGACCTCCGTGCGGAATTTCCTATATATTCAGTCAGGAACAAGACGAGACTGACATGACCGCCGAGAATAAGGACCCGATCGAGGGCACCCCGTTGATCAAGCCCTCGACCACGGACCACCCGCTCTACGAGAGCGTGGTGGAGGCGTGCCGAACCGTCTATGACCCTGAAATCCCTGTAAATATCTACGACCTTGGCCTGATCTACACGATCGACATCTCACCCGAGAACGAGGTCGGAATCATCATGACCTTGACTGCCCCGGGCTGTCCCGTTGCGGGCGAGATGCCCGGCTGGGTCGCCGATGCGGTCGAACCGCTCGACGGCGTCAAGCAGGTCGATGTCCAGATGACCTTCGATCCGCAATGGGGCATGGACATGATGTCCGACGAAGCCCGGCTTGAGCTTGGATTCATGTAATCAAGTCTATTAGCTTTACTTTTTATTATTAAGTTATTTAGCTTGATTATTGACAATAAGGCCTATAGGCTTGACCCGAAGGATGACGCAGCATGGCTTCGGACAAGATTTTCGCAATCCTCACAGGGGACCTGATCGGCTCGACCCGCGCGCCGCAGAAGCGGGTCGAACATACCATGGGCCTTCTCTCTGGCGGTCTGCCCCCCGGAATCCAATGGGAGGGCTGGGCGGCAGAAGACTTCCGCTTCACCCGCCATCGCGGTGATGGCTGGCAGATACTGGCGCCTGAACCGGAATATGCGCTGCGCTGGGCCATCACCCTCACCGCGGGCCTACAAGCCGACCCCGACGCCCTCGGCACGCGCATTTCCATCGGCATCGGTCCTGTCACCAGCATCGGCACCGACGACCTGCGCGACGCATCCGGACCGGCGTTCGAAGCGTCCGGGCGGGGGCTTGACGCCATGCACCGCGACGAAAGCCTGTTCATGATGGGCGGCGAAAGCGGCCGCAGCGGTGCTGCGTTCCCCCGCCTTTCCGGGGCGGAAAAGGCCGCCGTCATGCTGATCGATGAACGCATCGCGCGATGGACACCGGAACAGGCCGAGGCCACGGCCCATTTCCTGCATCCTTCCGACCCACCGGCCACCGAAATCGCCCGTCGCCTGTCGATCACGCCACAGGCGGTCAGCTACCGGTTGAAAGGTGCTGGCGCCAGAACGCTCAAGGAGGCATTGTCGGCCCTTGAAACGGATTGGAAAGAAACCTGGAGCCGCGATACATGATCGAAACCTTCGCCGTGCTCCTCTTTGCTCATGTGCTCGCCGATTTTGTATTCCAGACCAACTGGATCGCGGAAAACAAGCTGCGCCCGCACGTGCTGCTTCTGCATGGGCTGATCGTGCTGGCAACGGCCGCCGCCGCCACCGGCAGGATCGATGCCTGGCAGATCGGCGCCCTTGCCCTTGTCCATATCGCCATAGACTGGGCCAAGGGCACGTTCGCCCCGGACGGGCTGACAGGGTTCATCGCCGATCAGACCGCACATCTTTTGACGCTCGGCACGCTTTCCTTCCTCGCCCCGACACTTTTCGCCGACGGGTACTGGGCCGGGCTGACAGTCCTGCCCGCGCTCATGACTATCGTTGCAGGGGCAGTGCTTGCCACTCGGGCGGGCGGCTTCGCCATTGGCCTCCTCATGCAGCCCTGGTCTGATGTGGAACTGCCCAAGGGTCTGATAAATGGCGGCAAACTCATCGGGCTTCTGGAACGCGGGCTGATCTTCCTTCTCGTGCTTGTCGGCCAGCCCGTCGGCATTGGTTTTCTGATCGCCGCGAAATCGGTCCTCAGGTTCGAAACCACATCGAACGACCAGCGCGCCGGTGAATACGTGATTATCGGCACGCTTGCCTCCTTCGGCTGGGCGCTCTTGTTCTCTTACGCCACGGTCTTGCTGATGTCCGCCCTGCCCCCGCTTGAGATCGCCCGCCCCGCACCTTAGATTGGGGGAAGGAAACGGAGACGGAACATGTTCGGAATTCCCGGCAAATCCCCGGTGACGCTCACGCCCCGCGCGGTCGCGCAGATCACGCGGCTCATGGCGCGTGACGGTGCCTATGGGCTCAAACTCGGAGTCAAGAAGGGCGGCTGCGCGGGCATGGAATACACGATGGAGTTCGCGGCCGAAGCGGCCCCGCACGACGAGGTTGTGGAACAGGACGGCGCACGGGTGATGATCGCGCCGATGGCGCAGATGTTCCTCTTCGGGACCGAGATCGACTATGAAACATCGCTTCTGGAGAGCGGGTTCAAGTTCAACAATCCCAATGTCTCCGAGGCCTGCGGCTGCGGCGAATCGATCAAGTTCAAGGACATGCCAGACGGCGCGGGTGCATGAGCGTCTCTGACGCCGACATCGCCTTCGCGTTGGAACTTTTCGACGGACTCGGGCCGCTCAATACCCGCAAGATGATGGGCGGGCTCTGCCTTTACCGCGATGGCACGATCTTTGCGATCCTGCATTCGGACGGGTCCATCTGGCTTAAAGGCGCAGGCGAATTCGCCGACAGGATGACGGCAGAGGGCTGGACCCGCTGGACCTATGCCCGCGAGGGTAAGAATACCACCGCCATGCCTTATTGGCGGCTGCCCGACGCGATGCTTGACGATCCCGACCTGGCCTGCAATCTCGCATCTGAGGCTATTTCACAACTGACTTGAAAGGAGCGGCGCATGCGGCGGAAACTGGCGGCGGGCAACTGGAAAATGAACGGCACCGCGACAAGCCTGTCCGAGATCCGCATCCTCGCTGACGCCTATTCCGCGCCCTCCTGCGATATTCTGATCTGCCCGCCGGCCACGCTT
>JAUIDM010000326.1 GCA_030428915.1 Alphaproteobacteria bacterium
GTGACGGCACGCACCAGAAGCTCCGGGCGGCGGAAGTCGTGCCCGATCCGGGCCGCGAAGGCGGCGAGATCGGCGGACAGTTTCACTCCACCGCCTTGAAGAACCGGTCGGACCGCCAGGTCCAGAAGAAGAAGAGCGATTTGCCGGCGGAGGAGAACATGATCCGGTCGGCGCGGCCGATCAGGTATTCGGCGGGCAGCATGCCGACGCCGTTCGGCCGGTTGAAGCGGCTGTCCTGGCTGTTGTCACGGTTGTCGCCCATGAAGAAGTAGTGCCCGTCCGGCACGGTGAAAAGCGGCGTGTTGTCGCCCGCCCCCTGACCGATGTTCAGGATATCGTGCGAGATGCCGCCCGGCAGGGTTTCGGTAAACCGTTCCTTGACGCAGGTGCCGCCGGGGCCGACGGGGGCATTGGCGCAGCGCGGAACATTGCCCTGCGAGCCCTGCGGCGCCATCAGTTCCTCGAACGTGCCGGCGGGTGTCTGTGGGACTTCCTGACCGTTCAGCCAGAGAACGCCGTCCTTCATCTGTACCGTGTCGCCCGGCAGACCGATCAGGCGCTTGATGAAATCGGCGCCGGTGGAGGGATGGCGGAAGACCACGACATCGCCGCGCTCGGGCTCACCCGACCAGATGCGCCCGCTGATCGGGCAGGCTGCGAAGGGGCAGGAATATTTCGAATAGCCGTAGGCCATCTTGTTGACGAAGAGGAAATCGCCGATCAGGAGCGTGTCCTTCATCGACCCCGAGGGAATCCAGAACGGCTGGTAAAAGAGCGTTCGGAACACGCCCGCGATCAGCAGCGCATAGACCACCGTCTTGATCGTTTCGACGATCCCGTCCTTTGCCGTGTCGCTCATAGCCTGTCCTGCCCCATTTCCTGCCTTGGCGCTTCATGATCGCGCGGGGGCGGGGAGTCAAGTTTTTGCAGGGGATACAGGGCGCGCCTCGATCACGACGAAGGCCTGCGCCCAGGGATGGTCGTCGGTCAGCGTGACATGGACGATGGCCTCATGCCCCTCGGGGGTCATTTTTGCCAGGCGGTCGGCGGCCCAGCCGGTCAGGTGCATGACGGGCTGGCCGGTCCTGAGGTTTGACACCGCCATGTCCTTCCACGCGATACCCATGCGCAACCCCGTGCCGAGCGCCTTCGAACAGGCTTCTTTCGCGGCCCATCGCTTGGCATAGGTGCCCGCGCGGTCCTTGCGGCTTTCGGCCTTGCGCTGTTCCACCTCGGTGAAGACGCGGTTGAGGAAACGGTCGCCGAAACGGTCGAGCGTGCCCTGGATGCGGTCGATATTGGCAAGGTCCGTGCCGATGCCGAGGATCATGCGCCACACTCCAGGACCACGGTGCCGAGTTTGGCACCCGTCTCGACCATCTCATGCGCGGTGGCGCAGTCGGCGAGGGTGCCGCCGGGCACGACAGCGTGTGAAAGTGCGCCGGTGGTGAGCCAATCGGTCAATTGTGCCTCGCCCTGTCTTCGTGTGTCGGGGTCGAGCAGGTAGACGAGGATCATACGCAAAGTGAGGTTGCGGAACATCAGGGGATAGAAGTCGAGCCGGGGCTGCATGTCGGACGCTGAGGCATAGGTGGCGATCACGCCGCCGGGTTTCAGGACGGCGAGCGCTGTGGCCTGGCCGGCGGCGAAATCGACCTCGACGATGCGGTCGACGCCGGCGCCGTGGGTCAGTTCCATGACCGCCTCCGCCACGTCGGTCTCTCGGTAGTTGATCCATTCGTCAGCCGTGGAATGCCCGGCTTTTTTCGCCGAGGACACGGTGGTGATGACCCGCGCCCCGCCAAGCTCCGCCATCTGGCAGGCATAGCGCCCGACCGTGCCCGCGCCGCCGGTCACGAGTACCGTCTTGCCTGCGACGGGCCCGTCGGCAAAGACCGCGTGCCAAGCGGTCATGGCCGGGATGCCGAGGCAGGCGCCTTCGTCAAAACCCGTGGCCTCGGGCAATGGAACAGCCTGTTCGGAGGGAAGCGCTATCAGCTCTGCCGCCGTGCCGTATTGCCGCTGCCAGCCGCCGTTCCAGATCCAGACCCGCTGGCCGATCCGCACCGGATCGACACCTGCCCCCACGGCCTCGACCAAGCCCGCACCGTCGGAATGGGGCACGATCCTTGGCCAGCCCATCACTGCGCCGGCCCGCGCGCCCGCGCGCAGCTTCACATCCGAGGGGTTCGCGCCCGAGGCGCGGAGCCGGACCAGAACCTCTCCCGGCCCCGGAGCGGGATCAGGCAGATCGCCATGGATAAGGACATCCCGCGCCGCCCCGAACCGTTCGAACCAGACCGCCTTCATGCCAATATCCCCCTGCCTATCGTCGGATCAGTTCCGTTTTGACCTGTTGGCGGCCCGATGAAAAGACAAAGGCCGCCCCGAAGGGCGGCCCAAATCTCGTCCCGTTGACGGGCTCAGCCGTTCACGCTGTCCTTCAGCGCCTTGGCGATGGATACCTTTACGACCTTGTCGGCAGGCTTCATCATCGTCTCGCCGGTGGCCGGGTTACGCACCTGACGCTCGGGGCGGGCGCGGCACTGGACCTTGCCGATGCCCGGCAGGGTGACGGCGCCGCCGGCGGCGACTTCGCGGGTGACCACCGCCGTAATCGCGTCGAGGGCTGCCGAAGCGGTTTTCTTGTCCGAGCCCATTTCTTCGGCCAGGGTGGCGACGAGCTGGGTCTTGGTCATCGGTTTGGACATATCTGTCTCCTCACTGAGCCCCGTCGGTTGGGGGTAATCCTGCGCTATTTAGCGTCATGTAGTGTTGCTACACAATCTTTTGTGGCCCATGGCAAGCGTTTTCCGCTTGTTTGTAGCGTTTTTTTGCCCTTCGGGGCGGGACTCAGAGGAAAGCGGTCTCTTCGAAGCTGCGCAACTTGCGGCTGTGGATACGTTCCAGCGGCATCTCGCGCAAGCGTTCCATGGCTCGAATCCCGATCAGCAGGTGGCGGCTGACCTGGGTGCGGTAGAAATCCGTGGCCATGCCGGGCAGTTTCAATTCGCCGTGCAGCGGTTTGTCGGATACGCAGAGGAGCGTGCCGTAGGGCACCCGGAAGCGGAACCCGTTGGCCGCAATCGTGGCGCTTTCCATGTCGAGCGCGATGGCGCGGGACTGGCTGAGCCTTTGCACCGGGCCGGTCTGGTCGCGTAGTTCCCAGTTGCGGTTGTCGACCGTTGCGACGGTTCCGGTCCGCATGATGCGCTTCAGTTCAAAACCGTCGATCTCGGATACTTCGGCGACGGCCTCCTGCAGTGCGATCTGGATTTCGGCCAGGGCCGGCACGGGCACCCAGACCGGCAGGTCGTCGTCCAACACCTTGTCTTCGCGCAAATAGGCATGAGCGAGCACGAAATCGCCCAGAGACTGGCTGTTCCTCAGTCCTGCGCAGTGGCCCACCATCAGCCAGGCATGGGGACGCAGAACGGCGATATGGTCTGTCGCGGTCTTCGCGTTTGACGGACCCACGCCGATATTGACCAGCGAGATCCCCTGCCCGCCGCGGCGCTTGAGGTGATAGGTCGGCATCTGCGGCAGTTTCGGCAGTTGCGGAATATCGCCGTCCTCGTCCGTGATCTCATGATTGCCGGGCGCGACGAAGGCTGTGTAGCCCGAGGCCGGATCGCCGAGCGCCTTGCGGGCGAACGCTTCGAATTCGTCGACATAGAACTGGTAGTTGGTAAAGAGGACATGGTTCTGGAAATGCACCGGGTCGGTCGCGGTGTAATGCGCGAGGCGCGCCAGCGAATAGTCCACCCTCTGTGCGGTGAACGGAGCGAGGTGGCCCGAGCCGTCGGCATTCAGTGCGGCGGTGCCGTTGACGATGTCGTCGTTGGTCGTGGCAAGGTCCGGAACGTCGAAGACATCGCGCAGCGGAAAGTCCAGCACGCCTTCCTGCGGGACCGATATCGCCGGATTTGAGGCCACCGCGAAATGGATCGGAATCGGCGTGGCGCTGGGCCCGATTATGACCGGGACGCCATGGTTCTGGATCAGAAGATCAAGCTGCTGGACGAGGTAATTGCGGAACAGATCCGGCCGGGTGATTGTCGCGGCATAGGTGCCGGGGATGGCGACATGGCCGAAACTCAGGCGGCTGTCAGCCTTGGCATGGCTTGTCGTGGTGATCCGCACTTCGGGATAGAACGCGCGCACCCTGGCCTTGGGGCGCGTGCCTGCGACGGTTTCGCTGAACTTCTGGAAGAGAAACCGTGTCGCCTGGGCATAAAGCGCCTCGAGCCGCGAGACGGCGGCCTCGGCATCGGTAAAGGCCTCGGGCGCGGCAACCTGAGGCAACAGGACCGGAAATTCGCCTTGTGCGTTCATGCGTCATGCTCCGCTGGGATGTCGCGCGATTGGTCCGGGCAAGGAATGTTGGGCTGGCTTTGTTCTGACATGCCGAAATCTGGCAGATCGTTCCTGCGCCCGCAAGGCCGGACCCGACCGTTGCGAGGGTTTCAACCCACGCTGCCGGAAGGGCAGGCCGCTATCTGCCGAGCCCGAGTGCCGCGAAACCGCGTTCCGAGAGGCGCGCATGGAGCGCTTCGGCCTCTGCCGCGAGGTCCGGACCATGCGCATCGGGCGTGCGGTCG
>JAUIDM010000008.1 GCA_030428915.1 Alphaproteobacteria bacterium
CGACGCAGCCGGCGCGCATGATCGATGTCGTCACGGGCCTGCCGCCTTCCGATGTCGTCTGTAAAACCCTGGACAAGGGATTTCTCACCGAAGAAACGACTGGAATGCCAATGGCATGCGTGCTGATCGGGCTGGACGACCCCCACCGCATCCGCACGGCTTTTGGGCAAAGCGCGCATGAGGCGGTGTTGCGCAAGGTGGCCGAACGGCTGCGCGGCATACTCAGGGAAGATGACGTATTGAGCCGTGCAAATGGCGAAACCTTCGCCATCGCGCTGTCGCCCGGACGACGCATCGACCTTGAAGCCGCGATTCAGATTTCCGCGCGGCTGAAGGCGGCAGTGGCAGAGCCCTTCAGCATCGACGCGACAACGATCTATGTCAGTGCCTCGGTCGGGTTCTGCCTGTCCGGTCGTGCCCCGAAACGGTCGGGGCGCTCCCTGCTGACCGCTGCGGAGTCGGCGCTCTTGGTCGCATTGCGCAACGGACCCGGCACGATCCGCGCCTATTCGCCGGACATTGCCCGGGCGACGGCACGCCACGATGCATTGCAGCGCAGGGTGGAGGCCGCGCTGGAAACCGGCGAGATCGTCGCCCATTTCCAGCCGCAGATCTCGACCGATACCGGAAAGATCTCCGGGTTCGAGGCGCTCGCCCGGTGGCAGCATCCGGAGCGTGGCATCCTGTCGCCACCCGAATTCCTGCCGGCGGTCCTTGAAGCCGGCCTGGGCGAACGGCTGGGTGAGGTCATGCTCGCCCACGCGATGTCCGCCCTTCGGGCATGGGACGCGGCAGATCTCGAGGTGCCGCGCGTCGCCGTCAACTTTTCGCGCGATGAGCTGCGCGACCCGTCGCTGGTCAGCAAGCTCAAATGGCAGCTCGACCGGTTCGAACTGGCGCCTGACCGCCTCACAATCGAAATTCTCGAAACCGTCGCGGCGGAAACCGACGATGACATCATCGTCCGCAACATCGCGTCCCTTTCGAAAATGGGCTGCCAGGTGGATCTGGACGATTTCGGCACCGGCCACGCCTCCATCGCCTCGATCCGCCGCTTTGCCATCAGCCGGATCAAGATCGACCGGTCCTACGTGACACAGGTCGACACCGACCCATCGCAGCAACGCATGGTCGCGGCGGTCCTGTCCCTGGCTGAACGGCTTGGCCTTCAGACGCTCGCCGAAGGGGTGGAAACCATCGGCGAACACGCGATGCTGTCGCAACTCGGATGCAGCCATGTGCAGGGTTACGTCATCGCACGGCCGATGCCGTTTCAGGCAACGGGGAACTGGATGCTGAAACATCTCGCCAAGCTCAGAAACACCCCGAATGTCGGAGGCCATGCGCGTTGATCTGACGCCCGCATCCTGGACCTGCGGGCCGGCCTGTGATTGCAGGCTCAACTGGGTATCCCGCCGGCTCTCCGGCCCGGTCCGGCGGCAAATCTCCACGAACAGGCCTTTCCGCAAAGGCTCCGGCGGGAAAACCGCTTGACCTTTCGCCGCCCGTTCTGTTGAACCTGCCCAGACTTCGGACAGGACGGGTAGCGGCACCATCATGGATGATCAGAACAAGAACCTCATTCTCGCGACGGTGCTGTCGTTTCTGGTGATCCTGATCTGGTTCACCCTGTTCCCGCCCCCGACGCCCGAGGCTGACCCGAACGCCCCGGCCGTAACACAAACCGCCGACGGCACGGCACCCGCTGCGCCCGCGTCGACGGCGGACTCGGCACCCGCTCTCGACACCGCCGCGGCGGCTGTCGCCGCGTCCCCCCGTATCCCGATCGACACGCCCCGGCTTGAAGGTTCACTTTCGCTGCTCGGTGGTCGGATCGACGACCTGTCGCTCAAGGACTACAAGGTTTCGTTGGACGAAGGCGCGGCCGATGTAAGGCTGCTTGCCCCGGTGGGCGGCACCGAACTGAACGCCGACAAACCCTACTACGCCGTCCACGGCTGGCTGCCCGCTGGCGGTCTGGACGCCGCGCTCGTACCCGATGCGCGCACGCTCTGGACGCTGGAAACCGGCACGACGCTGGCCCCGGGTCAGCCGGTGACTATTGTCTGGGACAACGGATCCGGCCTGATCTTCCGCCGCGCAATCTCGGTCGACGAAAACTACCTGTTCACAGTCACCCAGACGGTGGAGAACCGGACGGATTCGGCGGTGCGGGTTGCCCCCTACGGCATCATCGCCCGGCACGGCATTCCCGACGCGTCCCGCATCTATGTATTGCACGAAGGCGTCGTCGGCATGGCCGACGGCACTCTGTCGGAAATCAAGTACAAGTCGATCCCCGACATGGACGCCGACACCCGCGAAGGCGGCCCAACGGAACGTGTCGATGTCGCACAAAGCGGCTGGATCGGGTTCACCGACAAATACTGGATGACGACGCTTGCACCCGCGCAGGGCCAGCCTTTCACATCGGTCGCGAAATACATACCCGGCGCCGATATCTACCAGACCGAGGCACGGCTGCCGGTGATGGACGTGGCCCCGGGCGCCACGGCCGAAGCCCAGATGAGGGTGTTCGCCGGCGCGAAAGAATGGGAAGTCATCAAGCACTATCAGGATGACGGCGAAATCACCGGGTTTGTCGATTCGATTGACTGGGGCTGGTTCTTCTTCCTGACCAAGCCGATGTTCCGTCTCCTGCACTGGCTGCATGGCGCGATCGGAAACATGGGCTGGGCGATCATCGCGCTGACCTTCATCATCAAGCTCATCGTCTTCCCGCTCGCGCGCAAATCCTACATCTCCATGGCGAAGATGAAGGAATTGCAACCCGAGATGGAAGCCCTGAAAGAGGCTGCGGGCGACGACCGCCAGAAGATGCAGAAAGGCATGATGGAGCTTTACAAGAAGAACAAGGTCAACCCGGCCTCGGGCTGCCTGCCGATCCTTCTGCAGATCCCGATCTTCTTCTCGCTCTACAAGGTGATCTACGTCACGATCGAGCTTTATCACGCCCCCTGGATCGGCTGGATCAGGGACCTATCCGCGCCGGATCCGTCTTCGATCCTGAACCTCTTCGGGCTTCTTCCCTGGGCCACGCCTGAACCGGGCACGCTCTTCTTCATCTTCTCGCTGGGCGTACTGCCGATCCTGCTTGGTATCTCCATGTGGTTCCAGCAGAAGCTCAACCCGGCGCCGACCGACCCGACGCAACAGGCGATCTTTGCCTGGATGCCGTGGATATTCATGTTCATGCTGGGCGGTTTCGCATCGGGTCTCGTGCTTTACTGGATTGCGAACAACGTGATCACCTTCGCCCAGCAATACACGATCATGTCGATGCACGGAAAACGCCCGGACCTCTTTGGCAATATCAAGAGCGGTTTCAAACGCGACAAACCGGCGTCGAAATGACGCCGGTTGTTGCCTCCCTCCAGCGACACCCGCTGAAATCGCATGGGCGCGAGGCGCTGTCGCATGTGCGATTGAGCGAAGGCGAAGGCCTGCCATGGGACCGGCAATGGGCCGTCGCCCATGATGCGGCGAAGATCGTGGAGGGGGAATGGTCGCCCTGCCAGAACTTCTCGCGCGGGTCCAAGGCGCCGAAGCTGATGGCGATCAATGCGCGACTGAACGAGAGCGACGCGACGCTGACTCTAACCCACCCTGAACGACCCGACATCACGTTCCGCCCGGATGATGCAGCGGACGCCGCGCGGTTCATCGACTGGGTCCGCCCGATCAGCCCCGCCGACCGTGCACTGCCCGCTCGGGTCTATTCCGTGAAGGGCCGCGGCATGACCGATACCGATTATCCGTCGGTCTCGCTCATCTCGCTGGCCTCGAACCGGGCCTTGGGGGAGCATATGGGTGTTGACCTGTCGCCCTTGCGTTGGCGCGGTAATATCTGGCTGGAAGGCCTGCAGCCTTGGGAAGAACGCAACTGGATCGGGCGCAGGATAAAGATCGGAACGGCGGTGCTGGAGATCGTCGAGCCCAAGGAACGCTGCCTGGCCACGACCGCGAACCCCGTGACGGGGGAACGCGATGCGGATACCTTGCGGGCGCTGATGGCGCTGCACGGCGACAAGGATTTCGGACTTTATGCCAAAGTGATCGGAAGCGGCGAGATCAATGCCGGTGACAGGGCGGAGCTTCTGCCGTGACCATCACGTTCCCGCTGGCCCCTGCACCGGACGACGCCAGCCGCGAAAAGGGACGGCTGATGTTCGCGGGCCCGATTGATTTTCTTAAAGGCGTCGTCGCGATGAGTGGCCTGCCCCCGGCGGACCGGGTCGAGGTCTGTTTCGCAGGCCGCTCGAATGTCGGCAAATCCTCTCTCATCAACGCGCTGACGGGGCGCAAGGCGCTTGCGCGCGCCTCCAACACACCGGGCCGGACGCAGGAGATCAATTATTTCACCGCCGGCGATTCGCATTACCTCGTCGACCTGCCGGGCTACGGTTATGCCGAAGCGCCGGTTGCGGTGGTGGCGAAATGGCAGACGCTGCTCAAGTCCTATCTCGGCGGGCGCCAGACGCTCCGCCGCGCCTTCGTGCTCATCGACATGCGTCACGGTATCAAAAAGGTGGATGACGAGATTCTGACCCTTCTCGACCGCTCCGCCGTGACCTTTCAGGTCGTCCTGACCAAGGCCGACAAGATCAAGGCCTCAGAACACGAAAAGATCCTGACGCAGGTCCGCGCGGCCCTGCAAAAACATCCCGCCGCCTATCCCGAAATCGTCGTGACCTCGTCCGAGAAGGGCGACGGCATCGAAACCCTGCGGGCGATCATCGCAGCGATGGCGTGAGACGTATGGATCTTCGTACGCACCCTTGGCCGACACCGCCGAACGCGATAACACCGCATCATCCGCCCTTTCAGGTTTTCCGCGAATGAGAAAGCAAGACATGAACCGTGACTGGATCGCCACCGCCCGGACCCTGTCTGAGGCGCTTCCCTATCTGCAGCGCTACACGGGCGCGGTCGTCGTCGTGAAGTTCGGCGGCAATGCGATGGGAGATGAGGCGGCCATGGCCGAGTTTGCCCGGGACATCGTGCTGATGCGACAGGTCGGGATGAACCCGGTCGTGGTTCATGGCGGCGGACCGATGATCAACGACCTCCTGGCGCGGCTCGGCATCAAGTCGGAATTCGTGCGCGGCAAGCGGGTAACGGACAAGGCGACGGTCGAAGTGGTCGAGATGGTGCTGACAGGTCTCGTCAACAAACGCATCGTCCAGGCGATCATGGATGAGGGCGGCCGCGCCGTTGGGCTTTCGGGCAAGGACGATGACCTCATGGTCTGCGAAGCCGACGATCCGGAGCTTGGATTTGTCGGCAGACCAGTCGAAATGAACGTGCAGGTCCTGCGCGACCTCTTCACCGCCGGGATCATTCCGGTCGTGGCCCCGGTCGCGACAGGTATGGAAGCGAACGAAACCTTCAACGTGAATGGCGACACCGCAGCAGGCGCCATCGCAGGCGCCCTGCAAGCCGACCGCCTGCTGCTGCTGACCGATGTCTCGGGGGTGAAGAACGAAGCTGGAGAGGTCATCACCCAGCTGACGCCGGACGAGGTCCGCGAGCTCACCGCGAAAGGGGTGATCGCGGGCGGCATGATCCCCAAGACCGAGACCGCGCTGAAGGCGATCGACGAGGGCGTGCGCGCCGTCGTCATCCTCGATGGACGGGTTCCCAATGCCTGCCTTCTCGAGCTGTTTACTGACCACGGTGCGGGCTCTCTCATCCGCTCGACAGAACCGCGCGTGAAGCCGCGCGAGCGGTAAGCAAATTGCGCTGCCACGCTCGCCTTTTGCATTGCCGAGCGCAGTTGCGCGCGGCATCGTTCGGCCATGACGGGGACTGACCTTTCCACAATCGAAATTCTGGCCGCCGAACACCGCCTGACCGTGGTCGGTGGATTTCATCCTGCTCCCGGGGACGACTGCCCGGAAGACGCCGGGACGCTTCTGCTCTTCGGACCTTCGGAACCCGGATTCTGGGCGCATTTCTCCGCGACCCCGGAATGGCGGGACGGCTCAGCAGACCCCCTGGACCGTTGGTCGCAGCGCGTGTTGAACAGCATCGCGGCCAGACTGGCTGGGCGGGCGATCCTTCCCTCCGACGGCCCACCCTATGCCCCGTTCTACCGGTGGGCCTTACGGACGGGGCGCGTCTGGGCCTCGCCCGTGCAGCTTCTCGTCCATGACCGCGCGGGGCTGATGGTCTCGTTCCGTGGGGCGCTGGCCTTGCCCGAACGTCTAGACCTGCCCATGCCACCCAAAGCGTCACCTTGCGAAACCTGCAACGGCCGCCCGTGCCTGTCAGCCTGCCCCACAGGGGCGTTAACGGTGGAGGGTTACGATGTCCCAGCCTGCCATGCATTCCTCGACACATCCGGCGGACAGGATTGCCTTTCTTCCGGTTGCCGTGTTCGCCGCGCTTGCCCGCTGTCACAGGCATATGGCAGGCTGCCCGAACAATCCGCGTATCATATGAGGCTCTTTCACCGATGACCCCGACCGGCCACCGCCGCCTGATCCTGACGCGCCACGCCAAATCCGCCTGGGACGATCCCGCGACCGCCGATCATGAGCGGCCGCTGAACAAACGCGGACGGCGCGCTGCGCTGGAACTGGGCGAATGGCTTCTTTCCCGGGGCTATGAGCCCGATCAGGTCCTTTGCTCGACAGCCGAGCGCACGCGAGAGACTTGGACACGCATCGCGGCAACACCCCTGGAAGTGACCCCGAAGGTGGAATTCGTTTCCGCCCTTTACCACGCGGCACCGGATGTGATGATGAAATACCTGTCCCGGGCAACAGGCGATTGCATCCTTATGATCGGGCACAATCCCGGCATCGCCGAATTTGCGGCCCGCTTGCCCGCGCGTATGCCCGCGGACCCGGATTTCCAGCGTTACCCGACCGGCGCGACTCTCGTCGTTGATTTCCAGATCGACGACTGGTCGCAGATCGCGGCGGGCGCCGGTTCGGTGCTGGATTTCTTCGTGCCGTCCGGGCGTGACTGACCAGGCAGCGCGCCAGGGTGGGGTTGAACCCCACCCCGCGCTGACCATCAGTGACCGAGGATCTGGCTGAGGAACAGCTTGGTCCGGTCCGATTGCGGGTTGTTGAAGAACTCTTTCGGTTCGTTCTGTTCGACGATCTGGCCCTGATCCATGAAGATGACGCGGTTCGCCACGGCCTGGGCAAAGCCCATCTCGTGGGTCACGCAGAGCATGGTCATGCCTTCTTCGGCAAGTTCGATCATGGTGTCGAGAACTTCCTTGATCATCTCGGGGTCGAGCGCCGAAGTCGGTTCGTCGAAGAGCATGATGCGCGGTTTCATGCAGAGCGACCGGGCGATCGCCACGCGCTGCTGCTGGCCGCCCGAGAGCTGACCGGGATATTTGTTAGCCTGCTCGGGGATCTTCACCTTTTCAAGGAAATGCATCGCCGTCGCATCGGCTTCTTTCTTCGGCACCTTGCGCACCCAGATCGGGGCAAGCGTGCAGTTTTCGAGAATCGTCAGATGCGGGAACAGGTTAAAGTGCTGGAATACCATCCCGACCTCCGACCGAACCTTGTCGATGTTCTTCAGGTCGTTCGTCAGCTCGATCCCGTCGACGACGATCTTGCCCTGCTGGTGTTCCTCCAGCCGGTTGATGCAGCGGATCAGGGTCGACTTGCCCGACCCGGAAGGGCCGCAGATAACGATGCGTTCGCCCCGGTTCACGGTCATGTTGATGTCGCGCAGAACGTGGAACGCGCCGTACCATTTGTTCATGCCCGAGATCTGGATCGCGACCTCGTCCGAGACCTGCATATGGCTGCGGTTGATTTCGCGAGTGATTGCATGTGGGTCCGACATGGGGACTCTCCTTAACGGTGTTCACGCTTCAGCTTGTTTTCGAGGTACATGGCGTACCGCGACATGCTGAAGCAGACGATGAAGAAAATGGCGCCGACGAAAATGTAGGGCTCCCAGTAGACGCCCTTCCATTCGAGCGACGCGCGAACGGCGTCGGTGATGCCCTTCAGTGGATCGAGCAGCGCCACGAAGACGACGAGCGTCGTATCCTTGAACAGCCCGATGAAGGACGAGACGATGCCGGGAATGGATATCTTCAGTGCCTGCGGCATGATGATCAGGCGCTGCGCCTTCCAGTAGTCAAGACCAAGCGCGTCGGCCGCCTCGTACTGGCCGCGCGGCAGGGCCGCGAGACCGCCCCGGATTACCTCGGCGATATAGGCTGCCGAGAAGAGCGTGACCATGATGATGACCCGCAGGATGATGTCGAAATTCGTCCCCGGCGGCAGGAAGTAGTTCAGCAGGAGCGAGGCCACGAAGAGAAGCGTGATCAGCGGCACACCCCGGATGAACTCGATGAAGCCGACACAGATCATCTTGACGAGCGGCATGTCCGACCGGCGTCCAAGCGCGAGGATGATACCCATTGGCAGCGAAATCGCGATGCCCGCGATCCCGATGGTGAAGGCCAGCACGAAGCCGCCGAATTCGTCGGAATCTACACCACGGAGCCAGAAGGGATGTGTCCGACCGGTCAATCCGGCCAGCCATTGATCGAGCGTACCGGCCGCGAAGGACCACCAGAGAACCGCGACGATCGCGCCGGTTGCGGCACCGATGATCGCACCGACGGCGTTGCTGGCCAGCTTGAACGCGATCCAGCCCACGACAAAGCCCAGGAGGGCTACGACCGGCAACCAGATGGTGCCCCCCCAAAGCAGCCAGAAGGCGAGGCCTGCATAGATACCCGAGAACCAGAGAAGGTTGACGGGCCATTGCACGCCCCGGGCGCCCAGTACGCCGGTAATGGCCGCGACCAGGACCAGGATGCCGACCGGCAGCCACTGTCCGTAGGAAACCGACAGCCAGAGGATCAGGGCCGCGATGACACCGCCGGCGATCCAGAGCTTGTTTGACTTCTCATCGAACAGAACTGGCGCAAGGGCCACGAGCAGCAACAGCAAGGCCAGTACCGGCCGCCAGTAAAGCTCGCGCGGGTAGAAGCCGAACATGAACTGGTTCCAGCGTTCGCGGATCACGGCCCAGCAAGCGCCATGCGCATCCTCGCCCCAGGTTGCCGCGATGATCTCGCGGCATTCGCCAAGCGAATTTGCGTTCCACACGCCATGCAAAAACCACGGCAGTGAATGTTTCAGCAGGTAGAAGATCGCGGCGAAGCCGAGAATCGTGAGGATCGTGTTCATCCAGCCGGAGAACAGGTTTTCGCGCAGCCACTTCACCGCGCCCGTTTCCAGTGCGGGCGGGTCGGTGGGTGGCAGCATCTCTTTGCGGACGAACAGGGCCGAATGTGCGTGAAGCTCTGACATCTTAGCGCTCCTTCAGCTTGACGGCATTGTTGTAGACGTTCATCCCGGCCGAGATGATCAGGCTCAGCGCCAGATAGGTGAGCATGAGGATCAGCATGCATTCCAGCTCTCGCCCCGTCTGGTTCAGCGTGATGCCGCCCAGCGTCCCACGCAGGTCCATGTAGCTAACCGCGATGGCAAGCGAGGAGTTCTTGGTCAGGTTCAGGTATTGCGAGATCAGGGGCGGAATGATCACGCGCAAGGCCTGCGGCAGGATCACGAGGTTCATCGTGCGGCCCGGGCGCAGGCCCAGAGCATAGGATGCCTCTGTCTGGCCCTTGGAGATGGCCATGATGCCCGCCCGCACGATCTCGGCGATAAAGGCAGCCGTATAAAGCGTGAGGCCAAGCCAGAGCGCCATCAGCGCATTCGAGACAAGGATGCCGCCGGTAAAGTTGAACCCGCCGAGCGTCGGGATTTCCAGGTGAAAGCCCAGCGCGATCAGCAAAAGTACGATAGGTCCGAAGAGGATCAGCAGGCTTTTCCACCAGGTGACGGGCCGAACGCCCGTCGCCTCCTGCACGGCGGTCGCGTGTTTCTTGAGTGCGCGGTAGCCGAGGATGCTGGCGATGATCACCGCGAGGATCACGATCGTGTTGATGCTGATCGGGAGGAACCCGATGTGCACCTCTCCCAGCGACCGGTCGTAAAGCGCCTTGGGGATGAAGGTGCCCCGGTTGGTGATCGCGACGCTTTCGAAAAGGATCTTGGAAGCCGCCGGTTCCTCGCCCGCCGCGATCATCTCGTCCGTGACCCGGAAATCGCGCGGTTGCGGCGTGATTTCGGTGAAGATGGCGAAGATCACCAGAATCCAGAGCAGGACCGGAACGTTACGGAACCCTTCGACATAGATCGTCATGAGGCGTGCGACGAGCCAGTTCTTCGACAGCCTCAGAACGCCGACAAGGACCCCGATAACCGTGGCAGCGATACATCCCAGCACCGCCACGAGGATGGTGTTGACGAGCCCGACGAGCATCGCGCGCAGATGCGTGTCATCGTTTGTATAGGGAATAAGCGTCTGGTTGATGTCATAGCCCGCGCGGTTCCAAAGGAATGCGAAGCTCGGCGTCTTTCCAAGCGCTTCAAGGTTCGTCAGAAGATTGTCGATCAGCCACCATGCGCCGAGCATGGACAGCAGAACGACGACGGTCTGGATAGTAAGGGACCGATACCGCGTATCGTATATGAGCATCCCTAGCCGAAAGGATTCCTTCGGCGCGTCAGCGGCTGTTGCCATGATAATATCCCCGTTGTCGAAGGCGTCTGCGGCTTTGCCGTCTGTGCAGGGCGCCGGGCCCCGGCCTTCGGACTGTTCTTGATTGAAGAAAAGGCGCGCGAGGGTCTCGCGCGCCTTAAGGGGTTCAGATCAGCGGAACGGCGGTGTGTAGAGAAGACCGCCCTGGGTCCACTGCGCGTTCAGGCCGCGGGCAAGGCCAATCGGGGTCGATTCGCCGAGATACTTGGCGAAGATCTCGCCATAGTTGCCTTCGGCTGCAATCGCACGCTTTGCCCAGTCCTTGTCGAGACCGATCATCGCGCCAAGGTCGCCCTCGCTGCCAAGGATCCGGTTCACTTCCGGATTCTCGGTGCCCTTCGCCAGTTCTTCGACATTCGCCGAGGTCACGCCGAACTCTTCCGCCGCGATAAGCGCGTTCAGCACCCAGCGGTTGATGTCAGCCCACTGGTCGTCGCCGTGGCGGACGAGCGGCCCGAGCGGCTCTTTCGAGATGATTTCCGGAAGGATGATGTGATTTTCCGGATCGGCGAACACGGCGCGCGTCGCGGCCAGACCCGATGCGTCGGTCGTATAGGCGTCGCAGGCACCGGCGAGGTATTGCTGTTCGCCTTCCGCGTTGGTCTGGATCGCGACAGGCTGATACGACATGTTGTTGACCTTGAAGAAGTCAGCAAGGTTCAACTCGGTCGTGGTGCCGGTCTGGATGCAGACCGTGGCGCCGTCCAGTTCCTTGGCCGACGAAACGCCAAGGTCCTTCTTCACCATGAAGCCCTGACCGTCGTAGTAGTTCACGCCGGTGAAGGTGAACTTCAGGTCCGCATCGCGCGAGAAGGTCCAGGTTGTGTTCCGGGCCAGCATGTCGATCTCGCCAGAGGCGAGCGCGGTGAAGCGGGTCTCGCCGGTGGTCGGAACGTATTTCACCTTGGATGCATCGCCAAGCACGGCGGCCGCGACGGCTTTGCAGATCGCCACGTCGAAGCCCTGCCAGTTGCCGTTGGCATCCGGAGCGGCAAAGCCCGTGAGACCGGTGTTGACGCCACAGATCAGCTCGCCGCGGGCCTTGACATCGTCCAGCGTTGCCGCCGACGCATATCCGGCCAGCAGAGCGGTCGCTGCCAGCGTCCCGAGGAATACCGATTTTTTCATATTTACCTCTTCCTGAGTTGCCGCCCCGTTCGGGACAGTCTGTCCGGGCCGGATTGGCCGACCCCTGTTTATTGGGGTTCACGCCCCAGCGGGCGCAGTTTTGAACGATGCGTTGCGCACGTCAAGGTCGCATTGGACTGCAGGAATGACCGAAACGGGTTTTCACATGTCGAATTTCGAGGTGACGCCACGTCGTGCGAAACATTATTCCGGTGACGGCCGGGAAAGTTCCCAAAAATGGCGCGCCTGCAGGAAATCCATCCGCTTACGGGCCGCATTGGCGGATGCTTCTTCGTCTTCGCCCCATTGTGCGATCTGCCAGTTCTCGTCAAGACGCGACAGGGTCCACAGAGAATCGGCATCGAATTCGTCCCGTGTCGCGGCCAGGCCGAGGATCAAAGAGCCACTCAGACCGACCAGATCGTAAAGCGCGGCCAACTGGAACGGCGACGTCGCGCGGACTTCGGCGGCCAGACGGCTTAGGCAGTCGGGCGGCTGTATCACCGGTACCACGCCCCGGGTCACAATCAGGCGCGCGCCGTATGTGTCGAATGCCCAGTCGAGCCAAGGGTCCCAGGCGCTGGCTTGCGCCGCGGCCAGTGCCTCTGGCCCCTCGGCCCGGTAGCACAGCAAATCCGACCCGCCGTATTCGGCGATGAGTCGGGCGACTTCGTCAAACTGCACGGCGACCTTGTCGATGGCCGCATTGGCCCTGCGCGTCACCGGCATGACACGCGGGTCGATGGCATCCTCGACGGCGTCCCATTCGGCGGCGATTGCCTCGGCCATCGCCCGGCTGGGCAGCAGAAGCGCAGCTTTTGCCGGGGTTCGGACAGGCCGTGAATCCAGCAGCACCGTGTAGCCGTCTTCCGTTTCGACAGCCGCAACCTCTTTCCAGAACCGTTTCGCCTTCCAGCCGCTCATGCCATCTCCCGGATCTCGTCAATCGCAAGCGCCAGCGCCTCGGTCGTGTGGACCACCCGACCGGCCCCTGCCTCGGCCAGCGCCTCGGCCCGATGATAGCCCCAGCTGACCCCGATCGTGCGAAACCCGGCGGCGCAGCCCATCCGGATATCATAGGTCGTGTCGCCGATCATCACCGCGTCCCGCGCGGCGACCCCGGTTTCGGCCAGTGCTGCCAGAAGCATAGAGGGATGGGGTTTCGACGGGTGATCGTCAGCGACCTGGGTGGTGATGAAATGGTCCTGAAGCCCATGCCCGGCCAGCATATGGGTCAGACCGCGCCGGGATTTGCCCGTCGCCACACCGAGAAGCGTCTCGGGCTCTGCCCGGAGCTTCGACAAGAGCTCTGCAACCCCGTCATAGAGCGGCGACAAGCGGTCCGCCCGCATGCAACCGAAACTGCCCTTATAGGCCTCGACCAGATCGGCTTGCGCAGTAAGAGGCAGATGCGGCACCAGCCGCGCCATGGCTTCGGGCAGTGACAGTCCGACGATGGAAAGGATGTCGGCGCGGGGCGGCAGGGCGTGGCCGGTTGCCGCAAAGGCATGCGCCATCGCGCCGTGGATATGGTCCTGACTGTCGACGAGAGTGCCGTCGACGTCGAAGACGACCAGCCTCAGCCCCGTCATGGCTCCTCCGCGAAGGGATCGGCAGGGACATCGGCCTCGGACCAGCCGAGGGTCTTCCAAGTGCGTTTCATATGGTCCGGAAGCGGCGCGGTCAGGGTGACGCGCTTGCCAGAGATCGGATGATCGAAGCTGATCGCGCGGGCGTGCAGATGCAGTTTGCGGCTGATCTCGCCGCCAAGTTGCGCGCCCCAGCCATCGCCAAGGTTTTCCTGCCCCGACCCGCCATACTTTCCGTCGCCGATGATCGGGTGGCCAAGCTCTGCCATATGGGCCCGCAACTGGTGGGTGCGCCCCGTCACCGGGACAAGTGCAACCCAGGCAGTGCGGGTGCCGAGCGCGTCGAGAACGGCAAAGTCGGTCGTGGCGCGTTTCGCACCCTCAGTCTGATCGACCTTCGAGGGGTGGATGGCCATCATCTTTTCGCCCTCGCCACCCCGCCCGTGGCCCGGCGCCTTCACGAGACCGAAGCGGATCGTGCCCATCTTCGGGTTTGGGACGCCTGCAACGGCGGCCCAGTATATCTTGCGCGTTGTGCGGGACCGGAACGCCTCACTCAGCGCGCGGGCGATGCGACCGGTGCGGGCCAGAAGGAGAATGCCGGACGTGTCCTTGTCGAGCCGGTGGACAAGCTTCGGCTGGTCCTTGTAGCCAAACATCAAAGCCGCGCTCAGGCCGTCGACATGGCGGTTGCCCTGCCCCGATCCACCCTGGCTTGGCAGACCCGGCGGCTTGTTAAGCGCGATGATATGTTCGTCCTTCCACAGCACGGCCGCCTGGATCATCTTTGCATCGGCATCGCTGATCCCGGCTTCAGGCTTTGGCGCAGAGGGCTCGGACTTCGGCAGGGGCGGCACGCGCACCTCCTGACCCGGCTGGACGCGGGTCGAGGCCTTGGCACGACCGCCATCGACCCGGATCTGACCGGTGCGGCAGAGCTTCTCGATCTGGCCCTGCGTGATCTGCGCGAACCGCTTCTTCAGCCAGCGGTCGAGACGGCTTTCGCCCTCGTCAACGGATACGGTCAAGAGCCTGACGCCGCTCATGCGAAGACTCCCCGGGCCACGGCCATGCCTGCCACGATCCCGGCCAGGGACAGGATCACCGAGCCCAGCACATAGGCGACCGCAAGCCCCGCCTGCCCACGCTCCCAGATCGTCAGCGCGTCGAGAGAGAAGGCCGAGAAGGTGGTGAAGCCGCCAAGCAGGCCGGTCATCAGGAAGGGCGCCATTCGTGTCGCATCCTTTTGGGCTAGCAAGACGACAAGTCCCCCCATCAGGAACGATCCGAGGACGTTGGCCACAACCGTACCCCAGGGGAAGCCGGGTCCGATCAGTCGCATTGCGGCGACATTGGTCATATAGCGGGCCGAGGCACCGATCGCGCCGCCAAGGGCCACCTGAAAGAGGGTCTGGATCATGGCGCCGTCTTCGTCCGCCCTAGTCGCAAAGTCAACACTTCCATCTGGGCGCCGCACCCCTCAGAGGTTCAAGAAAATTCTGCTTTTCTTGGCAAATGTTCGTGGAGAACGCTTGCCCGCCCGGGATCAGCCGCCGCGTTTGTCCCTGAGCTTCGCGAACCATTCGACACGCTTTTTCAACTCACGCTCATAACCGCGTTCGACGGGCTGGTAGAAGACAGGGCGTTTTATCGTATCGGGGAAATAGTTCTGACCCGAAAACCCGTCCTCTGCATCATGGTCGTAAGCGTAGCCGGCACCGTAGCCCTGATCCTTCATCATCTTCGTGGGCGCGTTCAAGATGTGTTTCGGTGGCGGTTCCGACCCGGTCTTGCGCGCCTCGGCCCGGGCGGCCTTGTAGGCCACATAGACCGCATTCGATTTCGGCGCGAGCGCGAGATAGGTCACCGCCTCTGCCAGCGCCAGTTCGCCTTCGGGGCTGCCAAGGCGTTCATAGACCTCCCAGGCATGGAGGCAGATTGTCTGCGCCTGCGGATCGGCAAGACCGATATCCTCCACGGACATCCGCGTGATGCGGCGGGCAAGGAATCGCGGATCCTCGCCGCCTTCCAGCATTCGGGCAAACCAGTAAAGCGCTGCATCGGGGTCAGAACCGCGTACGGATTTGTGCAGCGCGGAGATGAGGTTGTAATGCTCCTCCCCAGACTTGTCGTATTTGGCCGCGCGCCGCATCAGCCGTTCGGACAGAGCGGTGGTGTCGAGCGGTTTGTCGAGCTTCCATGCAGCCACCTGTTCGATCAGGTTCAAGAGCGCGCGGCCGTCGCCATCGGCCATGTTCACCAGCGCCTCGCGCGCCTCGGGTTTCAGGGGCAGCGCGCGGCCCAGCTCTTTTTCCGCCCGCTGCACCAGAAGCTCCAGTTCGGCGGGGGACAGCCGTTCCAGCACGATGACCTGAGACCGGCTGAGAAGGGCTGCGTTCAATTCGAATGAGGGGTTTTCGGTCGTGGCCCCGACCAAAACGATCGTGCCATCTTCCATATGCGGCAGGAAGCCGTCCTGCTGGGCCTTGTTGAAGCGGTGGATCTCGTCGACGAAAAGCAGGGTCCCTCGCCCCTGCTGTCGGCGCAACTTCGCGGCTTCGAATACCTTCCGGAGTTCCGGTACGCCGGTGAAGATCGCGCTGATCTGGACGAAGGCCAGATCGGTCGCATCGGCCAGAAGCCGGGCGATCGTGGTCTTGCCCACGCCGGGTGGGCCCCAGAGGATCAGCGAAGACAAGCTGCCGGACCCGAGCATCGCGCCAAGCGGACCGCCCGGCGCAAGCACCTTGGACTGACCGATAACCGCATCAAGCGTGGCCGGCCGAAGCCGGTCCGCGAGCGGCCTTGGGGCCGTCGGGGGCGGTGCTGTCGGTGCGCTGTCAAACAAATCGGCCATATCGGGTTCTACCGCCGCCGGTGGGGGTGAGAAAAGGCGCAAAAGGAGTCCTTTCGGGGCCTGCGGACGATATCGTCAGAGGATCAGCTCAGTGCATCTTGTTCGCCAGGTCGATCTGGACGCATTGGTAGTCGCCGTCATCGATGAACATGACCGGCCCGATTCCCGTAGCGGTCAGCCCACAGCGGCCATACCAGCGCGGCCAGTTCGCGGGCGTGATCGCGATAAGCTGGCTGGCCCCGAGTTCGCGCGCGGATTTCACCATCGCCTCAACCATGAAGCCGTGGACCCGACGCCGGATCAGCTGTGGTGTATTGTGCAGGACGAAGACACGCGTGCATTCCCAGCAATGCGGATCGATCGGCGCCTCATCGTACAAAAGGTCAGTTGGCAGCGAGGACAGAAGCCCCCGTTGCGCATCGCGGATCATATAGCTGTAGATGCCGCAGCGTGCGGTGGTGGGGGTCAGCCGGATACCGGCATAGACCTGCCCCACATCATCATGGATGGCAATCCAGCGGCTGGCTGGGGTGTCGTACTGGTCATACTCCATGTCCAGTGCTTCGGGCAGGTTCCATCGTTTTTCGACGATGAAGGATTGCTTGCGCGCCCGGAACAGGTTGGCGAAGAGCTCTCCGTGATTATGAAGGTTCTCGAAGGAGAGGACGGTGGTTTGCATGAGTGGTCTCCTGCTTGGTTGATGTTTCCAACCCTGCATGCAAACGAAAGACCGACATTTGGTTACATCAGCCGGTAGTCTTTGGCGCGTTGAATGGCCTCTGCTGTCGTACGGGCGAGTAGTTTTTGCCGTGCAGACATAAGACGGGCCTTGAGCGCACTTTCGGAGATATTAAGTTTGGCTGCTGCGGCCGCGTGCCGATCCCCCGCCGCAATAAGCTTCAGGGCTTCGATCTGTGCCGTTGTCAGGCTTTCCGGCGGCTCCGTCAGGTCATGGAGTCGCCGGACAAGTTCCGAAATCTTCTCGATCTCGGAATCCGTGAAGTCGCGGTCTGCGCGCGCAAAACTCGAAATGGTTCGGGACCGAACCGGTCCGCAGGAGACCGTCAGCCCGAAAGTCAGGCCAAAGCTCTTTGCCTCCTCGAACAGTCCGAAAGGGTCGGGAATGCTGATCTCGCTCCAGCGACACGCTCCCTCGGTGCTGAACCCCCAGGCGATTGTCGGATCGCGAAGCGCATACGCCTTCTCAGTGTAGTGATCCAGCCAATCCTGATTGTAATTGGAGAACTGCATGAGAGGCGACGCATACCGTATGTGCAATCCGATGAAGTAGCCGGCCGGTGCCAGAAACGACAGGGATTGCAGAATTGGATCAAGCACTGGCATTTCGGACATGTCCTTTTAGACAAGTTGATTCGGGGTCGGTCAACCGTAAATTGAACGCGTTATTTCGCATGTGAGGTCGTTTTCTATGCATACGATTGATCCGGGATTATTCGCCAAACTCATGCGGTTGCCCGATGCGATGCGCATCGATCTGCTCGAATTTCTGGGCGCGACTCCGGTTGAGGAGGCACAACTGTCAGCAATGATAGACGATATGGCCGAAGCGCTCCGATCGGATCTTCGGTCCTCGCCTCTGGTTTCGCATTAGCCAGCAGCATTCAG
The DNA here is from genome assembly GCA_030428915.1 of Alphaproteobacteria bacterium. Lineage (GTDB taxonomy): Bacteria > Pseudomonadota > Alphaproteobacteria > Rhodobacterales > Rhodobacteraceae > Albidovulum. The sequence continues at coordinate 17,824 of JAUIDM010000008.1, forward strand.
CATCACATTCAACAGAAAGAACAACCCCGCCGATAGTATCGGCGGGGTTGTCGCGTGTTTCAATACATGCTGACGCTACGTCAGGATTCAGCGGCTTCCTCGGCCTCGACGCGCGCCTTGTCAGCGGCACCCTTGGCAGCCGGGTCGCGGTCGACGAATTCGATGATCGCCATCGGCGCCATGTCGCCATAGCGGAAGCCGGCTTTCAGGACGCGGACATAACCGCCCTGGCGTTCCTTGTAGCGGGGGCCGAGAATCTCGAAGAGCCGCGCGACATGCTTGTCCTGCTTGAGCTGGGCCGCAGCCTGACGGCGGGCATGCAGGTCGCCGCGCTTGGCGAGGGTGATCAGCTTTTCGATGATCGGACGCAGTTCCTTCGCCTTGGGAAGGGTGGTCTTGATCTGTTCATGTTCGATGAGCGAACCGGCCATGTTGGCGAAGAGCGCCTTGCGGTGCTCATGGGTACGGTTCAGACGGCGGTAGCCGCGGGCGTGACGCATTTTGATCTCCTATCGTCTTTTGCTTTGTCCGGCGGGCGTGGTCCTCGCACCGCTCTCCTTGGGGCGTTTTGCCCGGGTTTTCCCCGCATCCGGCGGGCATTTCCGGGGGGCCGTTTAGGGCCGGCCCACCCGTCTGTCAAGCGTCCCGCATCCGTATGGCATGCGTCGGGCATCCGTCCCGACACGCCGTACGGCGCGTTAAGGCGTTCAGAACTGGTCTTCGAAGCGCTTCGCGAGGTCTTCGATGTTCTCTGGCGGCCAGTCCTCGACGTCCATACCGAGGTGCAGGCCCATGCCCGAAAGCACTTCCTTGATCTCGTTCAGCGATTTGCGACCGAAGTTCGGGGTGCGCAGCATCTCGGCTTCGGTCTTCTGGATCAGGTCGCCGATATAGACGATGTTGTCGTTCTTCAGGCAGTTCGCGGACCGGACCGAAAGCTCCAGCTCGTCCACCTTCTTCAGCAGCAGCGGGTTGAACTCCAGCCCGTCGTCGGCGTCCTGCTTGGAGGCCGATTCCGGCTCGTCGAAGTTGACGAAGATGCCAAGCTGGTCCTGAAGGATGCGTGCGGCATAGGCGACTGCATCATCCGGGGTCAGCGAGCCGTCCGTCTCGATCTTCATGGTCAGCTTGTCGTAGTCCAGAACCTGGCCCTCGCGGGTCGGCTGCACTTCGTAGGAAACCTTCTTGACCGGGGAATAGATCGCGTCGATCGGGATCAGGCCGATCGGCGCATCTTCCGGACGGTTCTTGTCAGCCGCGACATAGCCCTTGCCGGTATCGACCGTCAGTTCCATGAAGAGGTCGGCGCCGTCGTCGAGGTGGCAGATCACGTGGTCCTTGTTCAGAACCTCGATGCCGTTCGATTCGGAGATGTCGCCAGCAGTGACAACGCCCGGACCCTTGGCCGAGATCGAAAGACGCTTCGGCCCTTCGACTTCCATCTTGAGCGACACGCCCTTGAGGTTCAGAACGATGTCGGTGACGTCTTCGCGCACACCGGCGACCGACGAGAACTCGTGCAGCACGTTGTCGATCTGCACGGAGGTGATGGCCGCGCCCTGAAGCGACGACATCAGCACCCGGCGCAGCGCGTTGCCGAGCGTCAGGCCAAAGCCGCGCTCCAGCGGTTCGGCGATCAGCGTCGCCTTGCGCTGCGGGTCGTTGCCCGGCTTCACTTCAAGCTGCTGCGGCTTGATCAGTTCGGCCCAATTCTTGTGGATCATGCGTTCTGCCTCCATACCTGTTCCCGGTCCATGACCGATGCCCGGGAACGCCCGAGGGAAAAAACGAAAACGCCCCGGGCCGCGCTCTTGTCGCACGGCCCGGAACGTTGATTGTGTCGTCAGACGCGCCGACGCTTCGGCGGACGGCAGCCGTTGTGCGCGATCGGCGTCACATCACGGATCGAGGTGATGTTGAACCCGGCAGCGGCGAGGCCGCGCAGCGCGCTTTCACGGCCCGAACCCGGCCCCTGCACTTCGACTTCCAGCGTCTTCACGCCGTGTTCCTGCGCCTTGCGGGCAACGTCTTCGGCAGCCATCTGGGCGGCATAGGGGGTCGACTTGCGCGATCCCTTGAAGCCCATCGTGCCGGCCGAGGACCAGGCGATGGCATTGCCCTGAACGTCGGAGATCAGGATCTTGGTGTTGTTGAACGAGGAGTTCACATGCGCAACGCCAGCGGCGATGTTCTTGCGCTCCTTGCGCTTCATGCGGGTCTTGTCACGAGCCATCGGTCAAGCCTCCCCTTACTTCTTCTTGCCGGCAATGGCCTTTGCGGGGCCTTTGCGCGTACGGGCGTTGGTGTGGGTCCGCTGGCCGCGGACGGGGAGGTTGCGGCGGTGACGCAGGCCGCGGTAGCAGCCGAGGTCCATCAGGCGCTTGATGTTGATCTGCACTTCACGGCGGAGGTCGCCCTCGACCATGTAGTTCGCGTCGATATGTTCGCGGATGGCGAGCACTTCGGCGTCGGAAAGTTCGTTCACACGACGGGTCGGTTCGATCTTCACGGCCTCACAGATCTTGTGGGCGATATCGTTGCCGATGCCATGGATATACTGAAGGGCGATGGGGACGCGTTTCCCCGTCGGGATGTTGACGCCAGCAATACGTGCCACGCGTAGCTTCCTTTCGTTGCGGTTCCGTGATGCCGGAACCTTTTTTCACAACTATGGCCCGAGGGCTTGGATGCCGCCGGGCCGGTTCTTCCGAACTGATTCGCGAGATGGAAAACCCAGCAAATCAAGACGATTCTCATCAGAGACGCCGTGACCTAGTGGGATTTGCCGCTGACGTCAAGACGCCGTGGCCTGATCCAGCACATTGGCGATGGATTTGGCGACCGCGTCGATCTCTCCAAGCCCGTCGACGGTGAGGAGATCGCCCATCGCATAGTAGTAGCCGATGAGCGGCGAGGTCTTCTTGTAATATTCCATCAGCCGCTGCTTGAGGCTGTCGGCATTGTCGTCGGCGCGGCGCTTGAATTCGGCCTTCTCGCCGCAGCTTGTGCAAACACCATCCCCCGGAATGGGCTTGGTGATGTCGTTATAGACCTCGCCGCAATTGCCACAGGTCGAGCGTGCCGTGATCCGCTGTACGAGCGCCTCGTCATCCACCCGCATCTCGATCGCCGCGTCGAGCTGCTCGCCCGACCGCTTCAGAAGCGCGCCGAGGGCGTCGGCCTGTGCCAGCGTGCGCGGGAAGCCGTCGAAGATGAAGCCGTTGGCCTTCACGGTCGCAAGCTTTTCCTCGATCAGGCCGATCACGATCTCATCCGTCACAAGGTCGCCGCGTGCCATCACATCGGCCACGATCTTGCCCATCTCGGTGCCGGAGTCCTTGGCTTCGCGCAGCATGTCGCCGGTCGACAACTGGACCAGTCCGCGTTCCTCCACCAGACGACGGGCCTGAGTTCCTTTGCCCGCCCCCGGCGGTCCGAGTAGAATGATATTGGTCATGTGTCCCCCTATAGACCGGCCGGGTTTACACCGGATTGCTAGCCAAGCCAACGCCTGTGTGCAATCGGATACCGACCGTGTCCAGGGACGTCAGCGACGCGAGGGCGCCTTCCGCGCGCCGCTGCGCTTCTTGCCGCGCAACTGGGACTTTTCGATCAGCCCTTCGTACTGGTGCGCCAGTAGATGCGACTGGACCTGGTTGATCGTGTCCATCGTGACCGACACCACGATCAGGACCGAGGTGCCGCCGAAATAGAACGGGACGGCGACTTGCGAGCGCAGAATCTCGGGCAAGAGACAAACGGCGGCCAGATAGCCGGAGCCAACGACAAGGATGCGCGCCACGACATAGTCGAGATAGTCCACCGTCTTTGCGCCCGGACGGATGCCCGGAATGAAGCCGCCCTGGTTCTTCAGGTTCTCGGCCACGTCATCGGATTTGAACGAGACGTTGGCGGTGTAGAAGTACGCGAAGAACACGATCATGGCCGCGAAGAACAGAAGGTAAAGCGGCTGACCCGGGCCGAAATAGGCGAGGATCGTCGACATGATCGGGCCGGTCTGCGCGCCCGAGAAGGTCGAGATCGTGGTCGGCAGGAGAAGCAGCGACGACGCGAAGATCGCCGGGATGACGCCGGCCGGGTTGACCTTGATCGGCAGGTGCGAGGAAGAGCCGTCCATGATCTTCATGCCCACCTGACGGCGGGGATACTGGATGTGGATCTTCCTTAGTGCCCGTTCCATGAAGACGACGAAGGCGATAACCGCGATCACCATCAGGATCACGCCGATGATCACCGGGGCAGAGATCGCGCCGATCCGGCCCTGTTCGAAGAACTGCGCAAGCGCGGCCGGAACCTCGGCGATGATGCCAACGAAGATGATCAGCGAGACACCGTTGCCGATGCCGCGCGCGGTGATCTGTTCACCGAGCCACATCAGGAACATCGTGCCGCCGACCAGCGTGATGACGCAGGACATGCGGAAGAAGAGGCCCGGATCATGGGCCAGATCGCCCGCCTCGATGCTGGCGGCCAGGCCATAGGCCTGGAAAGTTGCGAGCGCCACCGTACCGTAGCGGGTATACTGGTTGATCTTCTTACGCCCCTGCTCGCCCTCTTTCTTGAGCTGTTCGAGCGCGGGCACCATCGCAGTCAGAAGCTGAACGATGATCGAGGCCGAAATGTAGGGCATGATGCCGAGAGCGAAGATCCCCATCCGGCCCAGCGCACCGCCGGTGAACATCTGCAGCATGCCGCCGATGCCCTGGTTGGCATTCTGCATGAATTCGCGCAGGGCGACCGCGTCGATGCCCGGCACCGGAATATAGGTGCCGATGCGGTAGACGATCAGAAGTCCGATGGTGAAGAAGATGCGCTGGCGAAGGTCGGTGGCCTTGCCAAAGGCCCCCCAACTGATATTCGCCGCCATTTGCTCTGCAGCAGATGCCATTCCGGTCTCGCTTGTATGACAGCGCCGCCGAACCGTTTCCCGGTCGGCGGCGCTTTGGAAAACTCGTGTCTATGTAAGCGCCGCTTTCGTCGCCCACAACACCTTATTCAGTGGCTTCCGCCGCCGGTGCCGCAGCCGTGACCGAAAGTGCGCCGCCGGCCTTCTCGACCGCTTCGATCGCCGCCTTGGACGCGCCCGTGACGGCGAGCTTCAGCTTGGCCTTGACCTCACCCTTGGCGAGAACGCGCACACCGTCGAGCTTGCGGCGGACGACGCCGGCTTCGACGAGGATGTCCTCGGTGATCTCTTTCTTGGCGTCGAGCTTGCCCGCATCGACGAAGGCCTGAAGCTGGCCGAGGTTCACAACCGCGAATTTCTTGGCGTTGGGCTTGTTGAAGCCGCGCTTCGGCAGACGCCGGTAAAGCGGCATCTGGCCGCCTTCGTAACCGCCGATGGCCACGCCCGAACGGGATTTCTGACCCTTGATACCACGGCCGGCGGTCTTGCCCTTGCCGGAGCCCGGACCACGCGCAACGCGCTTCTGTTTCTTGGCGGCGCCGGGATTGTCCCGGAGTTCATTCAGTTTCATGTCGCTTCTCCTTGGCCGGAAAAGCCCCGCCAGCGACGGATGGGGCCACACGGCATTTCTTGATTGGTGAGTCGGGTCCACGAGGGACCACCGGGGGCGTATAGACCCAAGGTTGAAGTGATGCAAGCGTCGGCTGGGGCGGTCACACCCCCAGACAATAGCGCAGGATCGCCTTTTGCGCATGAAGCCGGTTTTCGCTTTCGTCGAAGATCACCGAATGGGGGCCGTCCATGACCTCGTTCGTCGCCTCCTCGTTCCGGTGAGCGGGCAGGCAATGCATGAAAAGCGAATCCGGTTTCGCCTGCCCCATCATATGGGCGTTGACCTGATAGGGGCGAAGCTGGTTGTGGCGCCGTTCCCGCGCGCTTTCGGGGTCGTGCATCGACACCCAGGTATCGGTGACGATGGCGTCCGCGCCTTTCGCGGCCTCCAGCGGGTCGCGCACGATCTCCACCTTCGAGCCGCGTTCGCGGGCGAAGGCCACGGCGCGGGGATCGGGGTCGAGCGTTTCAGGGCCGGTGAAGGTCATGTCGAAACCGAACTGGCCCGCCGCATGCAGCCAGCTTGAACAGACATTGTTGCCGTCGCCCGACCAGACGAACTTGCGCCCGGCGATGGGGCCGCGATGTTCCTCATAGGTCACGATATCGGCCATGATCTGGCAGGGATGGCTGGCATCGGTGAGCCCGTTGATCACCGGCACCGTGGCGTGTTCTGCCATCTCCAGAAGCGTCGCCTCTTCGAATGTGCGCAGCATGATCAGATCGACAAAGCGCGACAGCACGCGGGCGGTGTCGGCGATACTCTCGCCGTGGCCAAGCTGCATCTCCTTGCCGGAGAGGACCATCGTCTCGGCCCCCATCTGGCGCGCGCCGACATCGAAGGAGACGCGGGTGCGCGTCGAGGGCTTTTCGAAGATGAGCGCGATCAGTCGCCCTGAGAGCGGGGTTTCATCGTCGCGCATGCCCTTGGGGCGGTTGTTCCGCGCGTCTTTCATCGCGCGGGCCTGGTCGATCATCGCCCGGAGGTCGGATTGCGTCGTCTTGTGGATGTCGAGGAAGTGGTTCATCGGCGTTGTCCTTTGAAGGGAGCGCCGGGGGCTTCCCGCCCCCGGACCCCCGGGGGTATTTTCACAATGAAGAAGCAGGCGCGGTTTCGAGCGCGCCCGCCGCGGCGTCGAGGCGGCTGACGGCCTCGGCGATCTCTTCGTCGGTGATGGTGAGCGGCGGCAGGAGGCGGAGGGCATTATCAGCCGCCGGAACCGTCAGGATGTGCTGGGCATAGCCCGCCTTGACGATGTCGGCGGGGGCCGCCTTGCATTTGAGCCCGAGCATCAGCCCCTGCCCGCGTACGCCTTCGAAGATGTCGGGATGGGCGGCCACCAGCCCTTCCAACTTTTGCCGCAGAAGGCCCGCCTTGCGGTTGACCTCGGCCAGGAAGGCGGGATCGGTGACGATCTCCATGACCTTCGCGCCGACGGCGCAGGCCAGGGGATTGCCGCCGTAGGTGGAGCCATGCGTGCCCGCGATCATGCCTGACGCCGCGCTTTCTGTGGCGAGTACCGCGCCCAGAGGAAAGCCGCCGCCGATGCCCTTGGCAACCATCATGATGTCTGGCGTCACGCCCGCCCATTCATGCGCAAAGAGCCGCCCGGTGCGGGCGACGCCGCACTGCACCTCGTCAAAGATCAGGAGCGCGCCGGTTTGATCGCAAAGCTCGCGCAGGAGCCTCAGATCGGCGTCGGCCATGGGCCGGATGCCGCCCTCGCCCTGGATCGGCTCTACCATCACCGCACAGGTTCTGTTGCTGATCGCGGCCTTCAGGGCTTCCATGTCGCCCCAGGGCAATTGCCGGAAGCCCGGCATGAGGGGGCCGTAGCCCTTGACCATCTTCTCGGACCCCGCCGCCGCGATGGCGGCGGTGGAGCGGCCGTGGAAAGCACCCTCGAAGGTCAGGATCTCTTCCCGCGGGGTGCCTTTGTCATACCAGTATTTCCGCGCCATCTTGATCGCGAGTTCCGCCGTCTCGGTCCCGGAATTGGTGAAGAAGACGGTGTCGGCGAAGGTATGGGCGACCAGAAGGTCGGCCAGCCTTTGCTGTTCGGGGATCTGGTAGAGGTTCGAGACATGCCAGAGCCGGCCCGCCTGGTCGGTCAGGGCCGCCACCAGATCGGGATTGGCATGGCCAAGCGCATTGACCGCGATCCCGGCGCCAAGATCGAGATATCGCGACCCGTCGGCCTCGATCAGCCAGGAGCCTTCGCCCTTCACGAAAGAGAGGGGGGCGCGGTTATAGGTGGGCAGGATCGACGGGATCATGGGTGAACTCCGTAAGGGAAGGCCAAGAGGTGCCTCAGGGTGCGGGCCAAGTCAACGATTTGGGGGATGTGGCAGGGCCACGGGGGGACGGACGTCAGGCGCGGGTGCGGCGGCGTCGGGGACGGGCGAAAAGGCGGGTCCGGTACGTCATGGGCGCCGCATAGCGGGAAAGGCGGGTCTTGTCCATGGGGTTTGACCATCGAGGCGGGCTTGATTCTCGCGCACCTTGCTTGTATCTCGGTGCGTCCCGACTAAAATGGGGCGACTGCCATTCACGACCTTGTGCGGCCAGAACGGCCCGCCACCCAAAGGTCACCAAGCCGAGGATCGAACATGTCCTGGACCGACGAACGCGTCGAGACACTCAAGAAGATGTGGACCGAGGGTCAGTCCGCGAGCCAGATCGCCAAGGAACTGGGCGGCGTGACCCGCAATGCGGTGATCGGCAAGGTGCATCGGCTTGGCCTGTCGAACCGCGCGGGCGGGACGCCGGAACCGGCAAAGGCCAAGGCGGCGGACCCCGCGCCGAAGGCAGAGCCACGTGCGGCCGCCCCGAAACCCGCGCCCGCAAAGGCCGAGGCGAAACCCGCGCCGCGCCCCGAACCGGCCCCTGCAGCTGCAGCGGCGCCCGCGCGCAAGCCGATCATCCCGGCCGGTCAACCCCTGCCCCCGCAGCCTTCGGCCGGTGAGATCAGCCCCGAGGCTTTGGCGTCGGTCCGCGAGGTGGAGAAGAAGGCGCGCAAGATCAGCCTCATGGAACTGACGGAGCGGACCTGCAAATGGCCGATCGGCGATCCGGCGACCGAGGATTTCTGGTTCTGTGGTCTCTCCGCCCAGCCCGGCAAGCCTTATTGCGAGGCGCATGTCGGCGTCGCCTTTCAGCCGATGAGCACCCGGCGCGACCGGCGGCGGTGATCCTGTCTGCAGGCGGCAGGAGGGTGCTTCCCTTCGCCGCCGGATCAAAATAGCCTCCGCCCGCGAACAGGAGGCCCCAATGCAGCCCATCATCGAGGTCCGCGACCTTTCCAAGACCTATGCCAGCGGCACGGTCGCGCTGACGGATGTCTCACTCGACATCCAACAGGGCGAGATCCTCGCGCTGCTGGGGCCGAACGGGGCGGGCAAGACCACCTTCATCTCGATTACCTGCGGTCTGGTGACGCCCTCGGGCGGAGCGGTCCGGGTTGGCGGGCATGACGTGGTGCGCGACTACCGGGCGGCGCGGACGATGATCGGCCTCGTGCCGCAGGAAATCTCCATCGAGATGTTCGAGACGGTAATGAATACCGTCCGCTTCAGCAGGGGCCTTTACGGCAAGGCGCCGGACGATGCCTATCTGGAAGGGGTGCTGAAGTCGCTGGCGCTTTATGACAAGCGGGATGCCAAGCTGATGGAGCTCTCGGGCGGCATGAAACGCCGGGTGCTGATTGCCAAGGCGTTGTCGCACGGGCCGAAGGTGCTCTTTCTCGATGAACCGACCGCCGGGGTCGACGTCAACCTGCGTCGCGAGATGTGGGCGGTGGTGCGGCGGCTGCGTGAGGAAGGCGTCACCATCATCCTGACCACCCATTACCTGGAAGAGGCCGAGGAGATGGCCGACAGGGTTGGCGTCATCGACAAGGGGCGTCTGATGCTGGTGCGCGACAAGGCCGAGCTGATGCACGAGTTCGGCCGCAAGCGACTGACGGTGGAACTGACCGGGCCGATGGCGACCCTGCCGCCTGCTCTTGCGGGCGAGGGCGTCACACTGTCAGAGGACGGGCTGCATGTCAGCTATGACTATGACACCCGGGCCGACCGGTCGGGCATCGCGCGGCTTCTGGCGGCCTTCGCCGCCGAAGGGATCGCGGTGCGCGACCTGTCAACCGAACAATCCTCGCTGGAGGACGTGTTCCTGCGGCTGGTTGAGGAGGAAGAGGCATGAACTGGCAGGCGATGCGCACGATCTTCAACCACGAAATGGCACGGTTCTGGCGGACGCCCTGGGAATCGCTCGCCTCGCCCGTCGTCTCGACTGTGCTCTACTTCGTCGTCTTCGGCGCGGCGATCGGCGGCCGCATCCAGTCGGTCGAGGGGGTCAGCTACGGCGCCTTCATCGTGCCGGGGCTGATCATGCTGACCGTGCTACAGCAGTCGATCTCCAATGCCTCCTTCGGCATCTTCTTTCCGAAATTCGCGGGCACGATTTACGAGATCCTGGCAGCCCCCATGTCCTTCATAGAAGTCGTCGCGGGTTATGTCGGCGCGGCCGCGCTGAAATCGGTGATCATCGCGGTGGTGATCTATCTGACCGCTCTGGTCTTCGTCGATCTGCCCGTCGTGCACCCTTTCTGGGCGCTCGGTTTCCTGATCCTGACCGCTTTCAGCTTTTCGCTTTTCGGGTTCCTCATGGGGATCTGGGCCCGGGACTGGCAGCAATTGCAGTTCATCCCGCTGATGGTGATCACGCCCTTGGTGTTCCTTGGCGGGGCGTTCTATTCGGCCTCCATGCTGCCGCCTTTCTGGGAGGGGGTCGCGAAGCTGAACCCGGTCCTCTACCTCGTCTCGGGTTTTCGCTGGTCGTTCTTCGGCCATGCCGACGTACCTGTCGCGGCCTCACTCATCGCGGTCGCGATCTTCCTCGGCCTCGGGCTCGGCGCGGTGTGGTTCATCTTCCGGACGGGCTGGCGATTGCGGAGTTGAGGGTTTCGAAACACCGATTTGCTGAGGGAAGCCCTGATGCTTGCTCACCAACGCAGTATCCTGCCGTTGAAATGCGTGAGGCCGCTCTGAGCCCTAGTTGCCATGAACCGCGGTCTCAAAACGTATGCTTTCCAGAATTTCCGAAGCGGTATTAGCGTCATTCAAGTCATCGAAGTAAATTGCAAGTTGTACGCTGTCATTCGGCCCGATAGCATGCCCATAGTAGGAAGGCGCGGGCTCTTCGTCGCTCTCTTCTCCGAGCCGATATGTAAATAGGTGAAATCGGTCCTTGAACTCTGAAGTTTCATTGAACCTATTGGGCGAAGCATCAGCCACTATCCGTTTGAGGCGGCTTTCGATCGACTGATTGTGTGTGTTTTTCCAGATGTTTATCCAAATAGTAAAGTTGGGACGCCAAAGCACTAAGGACCCATCCTCTACTCTTCTGCTGTGCGCTTGAGACAGTTTGATTGACCAGCTTGAGGTCAAATTCACGGTTCCATCGACGCTTGGGAAGTCAGGATGCAGCGACATTTCGGCGGCCTAAATATTCCGTTTCTTGTGCAACCAACGTTGGGTGCCGACAAACTCCACAGAAATCAAAAAAACCTTGCGCGCAACTGGTGCGAGGAAGTTGCCAGCATGAATTGAGCCAAGGTCGCCTTCGTCCCGCACAGCAGATCCAAATGATCTGCAGTTCTGCCAAAAGAAAACGCCCCGGTTTCCCAGGGCGCGTTCAAAGCTCTCTCGAAGGCTTCGGCGTCAGCCGCGCTCTTCGACGATGGTCACCAGATGCGGGATCTTGTTGACCATGCCGCGCACGGCGGGCGTATCTTCCAGCTCGCGTGTGCGGTTGATCTTGCCGAGGCCGAGGCCCTTGAGCGTCGCGGCCTGAACGGCGGGACGGCGGGCGGGCGAGGCGATCTGCTTCACGACGATGGTTTTCTTTGCCATGGTCCGGTCTCCTTACGCTTCGGCCGCTTCGGCGGGCGCTTCGGTTTCCGGCTTCTTCAGGATGTCGGCCACCTTCTTGCCGCGGCGCTGCGCGACCATGCGGGGGCTGGCTTCCTGCTTCAGACCGTCGAGCGTGGCGCGGATCATGTTGTAGGGGTTCTGCGAGCCGAGCGACTTGGCAACGACGTCCTGAACGCCCAGCATCTCGAACACGGCGCGCATCGGACCACCGGCGATGATCCCGGTACCGGCAGGAGCCGTCCGCATCACGACGCGGCCCGCACCGTGGCGGCCCTCGATGTCGTGGTGCAGCGTGCGGCCATCGCGCAGCGGCACGCGAACCAGCGAACGCTTCGCCTGTTCGGTCGCCTTGCGGATCGCTTCCGGAACTTCCTTGGCCTTGCCCTTGCCGAAGCCGACGCGGCCGCGCTGGTCACCGACCACCACGAGGGCCGCGAAGCCAAAGCGCTTACCGCCCTTGACGGTCTTCGACACACGGTTGATCGCGACGAGGCGATCGGCGAATTCCGGGGTTTCCTCGCGTTCGCGGCGGTCCCGGCGGTTGTCTTCTCTTGCCATAAGGCATTCCTTGCATTCTGGCGCGGCCTCGCGCCGATTGGGCCAATCCTGGTGTCCCCGGTCTGGCCGGGGGCCCGGATCATCGGGGCGGCACGGATGCCGCCCGCAATCATCAGAACTTCAGTCCGCCTTCGCGGGCCGCATCGGCAAGCGCCTTGATCTTGCCGTGGAAGAGAAAGCCGCCACGGTCGAAGTAGCATTCTTCGACACCGGCCTTCTTCGCACGTTCGGCAATCGCCGCACCGATCTTCTTCGCCGCTTCGACGTTGTTCTTGCCGACGACACCCAGATCCTTCTCGAGGCTGGAGGCCGAGGCGAGCGTCACGCCGTTGACGTCGTCGATCAGCTGCACGCTGATGTTCTTGGAGGAGCGATGAACCGAGAGACGCGCGCGTCCGTCGGCCATCTTGCGAAGCTTGTTCCGGACGCGCAGGCGGCGCTTGAGGAACAGTTCCCGTTTGCTGTTTGCCATTGTTCCGGTCCTTACTTCTTCTTGCCTTCCTTGCGGAAGATGTACTCGTCCTTGTACTTGATGCCCTTGCCCTTGTAGGGCTCGGGGCGGCGCCATTCGCGGATATTG
>JAUIDM010000327.1 GCA_030428915.1 Alphaproteobacteria bacterium
CTTCTTCATCGCTTTCCAGCCTGCCTTTGCGACACCCTTCGCCGAGGCCGGCGGAAGGGACTTGAAAAGCGCAATACCCTCCATCTTCGCATCCTTGGCGAAATTGGTGGCGGTTGCACCGGGGCAGAGCGCCGTCACCGTCACCGGCCCGTCGCGCAGTTCCTCGGCCACCGCTTCGCTCAGCGACAGGACATAGGCCTTGGTCGCATGATAGACCGCCATGTTCGGTCCCGGCATGAAGCCCGCGGTGGAGCCAACGTTCAGGATGCGTCCTCCGCCTTGCCGGGTCATATGGGCGACCGCGCGCTTCATCAGGATCGAGAGCGCCGTCACGTTGACCATGATCGAAGCCATCTCGCGGCTGAAATCGGTGCCGGTGAAGGGGCCGTTATAGCCAAGGCCCGCATTGTTCACGAGGATGTCGATATGCCGCCGCATCTCTGCCCTGCGCCACAGGGCTTCGACAGCGCCGGGGTCCGTGAGATCGGTGGGCAGCACCTCGACGGCGATCTTGTGACGCGCGCGCAGTTCTTCTGCCAGACGCTCGAGCTTTTCGACCTGCCGCGCAACCAGGATCAGGTCGCGTCCTTCGGCTGCCGCAAGCCGCGCGAATTCTACGCCTAGCCCTTCGGACGCCCCGGTGATCATGGTCCATCTTGTCGACATATGCGCGTCTCTCGGCCGTGAGTGTAAGTGTTCGTTCTATTCACTCCCTAAGCGGGCGAAACTATGGCCGTCCCGGGAAACCTAACGTCAGCCAGTGGTCGTGATTGCTGTTCCGACGTGCTGTTCCTGTAATGTTCCGGAAATCGCGACCCGGATGCGACGATATGCCGGACCGGACCATGAAACTTGACCGGTTTAGCGCCCTGCACATGCGGGACAAGGCCTTTGTGATGCCCAATGCCCGGGGTGCGGGCTCGCCAATGATCCTGATCGCGCTTCGCCATCAGGCGATTGCGACCACAATCGCGGGATGTGCTTTCTCGGTGGGCAAGCGCGACGCATTCGCCGCGCTTTCGCGTAAAGAGGTGCTCGCCCATGCGGCCGTCATTGCCGGGGCCACCGGTCTGCCGGTCAGCGCGGCCCGCATCGACGCTTTCAACCTGCGCCGGGCGGGTGCGCTCGGGCTCATCCGAGGGCTGCGACGCCGGGCAGGGTCTTGCCCTCCATCCATTCGAGGAACGCACCGCCTGCGGTGGAAATGTAGCTGAACTGGGCTGCCACGCCTGCCTTGTTCAGCGCGGCCACGGTGTCGCCGCCGCCCGCGACCGAGATGAGGTGGCCCGCTTTCGTCAATTCCGCGGCCTTCGCCGCGGCCGCATTGGTCGCCGCGTCGAACGGCGCGATCTCGAACGCGCCGAGGGGGCCGTTCCAGATCAGCGTCCGGCAGGCGGTGAAGACATCGGCGATCGCCTCGACTGTCGCGGGACCGGCATCGAGGATCATTGCGTCCGCCGGACAGGCATCGGCGGCGACGGTCTGATGCGCGGCGCCCTCCTTGAACTCGCGCGCGACGACCACATCCTTGGGCAGGTGGATGGCGCAGCCCGTCTCATCGGCCTTGGCGAGGATCGCGCGGGCCGTGTCTGCCATGTCGCGCTCGGCAAGGGACGCGCCGACCTCGATCCCTTGTGCGACAAGGAAGGTATTGGCCATGCCACCGCCGATCACCAGATGGTTCACCTTTTCGACGAGGTTGCCGAGCAGATCGAGCTTGGTGGAAACCTTGGCCCCGCCGACGACCGCGACAACCGGACGGACCGGATCGCCGAGGGCCGTCTCGAGCGCCTTAAGTTCCGCCTCCATCAGCCGCCCCGCGCAGGATTTCATCAGATGCGCGATTCCCTCGGTCGAGGCATGGGCCCGGTGCGCGGCCGAAAACGCGTCATTGACAAAAACCGAACCGAGCGCGGCGAGAGAGGCCGCCATCGTGGGGTCGTTCTTTTCCTCGCCCGCATGAAAGCGCGTATTTTCCAGCAAAAGCACATCGCCGTCGGCCATCGCCGCCACCGCTTTCTTCGCCGGGCCGCCGATGCAGTCCTCGGCGAATCCCACCTTCTGGCCAAGGGCTGCCTCCAGCGCGGGCAGGGTGACGCGCAGGCTCATCGCGGGCACGACCTGCCCCTTGGGGCGGCCGAAATGGGCCAGCAGCACGACCTTGCCGCCCTTGTCCTGAATGGCCTTCACCGTCGGCACGATCTTTTCGATCCGGGTCGCGTCGGTGACCCGTCCCGCCTCCACCGGCACGTTGATATCGACCCGGACCAGGGCGACCTTGCCTGCGAAATCCAAGTCATCGATTGTTTTCCAGCTCATCGGGCGAATCCTTTCGGGCGGGCAGGGGCGCATTGGCGGTTTCCCTGCCAGATCGCCCGATCCAAGGGCGAAGGTCAACCGAAACGGGCGCTTTGCCCTTTTCTTGGACGCCTATGCGCTCTACCTTGCGCGGCAACAGTCAAGGAGACCCAGATGGCCGAAATCAAGGATCCCGAAAACACCATCATCATGACGCTGAAGGACGGCGATGTGGTGATCGAGCTTCTGCCCGAGGTGGCGCCAAAACACGCGGAGCGGATGAAGGAACTCGCGCGGGGCGGGCAGTACGACAACGTGGCCTTCCACCGTGTGATCGAGGGTTTCATGGCCCAGACCGGTGACGTGCAGCACGCCAACATGGAAAAGAACTACAATCCCGGCCGCTCCGGCACCGGCGGATCGGACCTGCCGGACCTGCCTGCCGAGTTCTCGAAGCTGCCGCATGACCGGGGTACGCTGGGCGCTGCGCGCTCGGCCAATCCGAACTCGGCCAATTCTCAGTTCTTCATCAACTTCAAGGACAACCATTTCCTGAACGGGCAATATACCGTCTATGGGCGCGTGCTTTCGGGTATGGAGCATGTCGACAAGATCCAGCGCGGCGAGCCGCCTGCAAATCCCGACCGGATGATTTCGGTCAAGGTGGCAGCCGATGTCTGACACAAGGGTCTTCGTCGGTGCCATCGCCGCGGGGCTCGCGGTGACGGGCTTGGCCGTCTATCTCTACGTTCAGGGCACGACCAGCGCCGTCGCGGCCGAGGACGGGCCGGGGCCGAACCTGGTGATCGAGGTCGGGGGTGCAACCAGCGGCAAGGTCGTGATCGACCTCCTGCCGGAAGTGGCGCCCAAACATGTCGCCCAGATCACCGAACTGGCGCGTACCGGCGCCTATGACAATGTGGTCTTTCACCGTGTGATCGACGGTTTCATGGCCCAGACGGGCGATGTCGAACATGGGAAATTCGGCAGCGACCTGGAACTTGCCGGAACCGGCAAGTCTGCGCTGCCGAACCTCCCGGCCGAGTTTTCGAACCTGTCCTTCCAGCGCGGGGTGGTGGGTATGGCCCGGTCGTCGAAACCCGACAGCGCCAATTCGCAGTTCTTCATCATGTTCGCCTCGGCCGATCACCTGAATGGCGAATACACCGTCGTCGGTCATGTCATCGAGGGCATGGATGTGGTCGACAGCATCAAGAAGGGCGGTTTCGACCAGAATGGCGCGGTCGCCGATCCCGACCGCATGGTCACGGTGACGGTCGAGGAGTGACCAGGCCCACCCCCACCGGGTAAGGGAACTGCCGCGAGGCCGCGATCGGATAGTGCGCTTGCGGAGCAAGCGCTTTTCGCGTCGTCGGCCTTGCGGCCTCCTCCTCGGACCTGCCTCCGGCGGGATTATTTTGCGACGGAAAGTGGATCAGCGCAGGATCTGCGTGGCGGCCCAGACGAGGCCGACCAGCACCGGTTGGTGGATGAGGTAGACCGCGAGGCTGTGTCGGCCGGGCCAGGTGAGCAGGGCGGGAGACCCTTCGCGCTTGAGACGGGTCCAGAGCCCGGTTTTCGTGCCGAGTTTCGCGAGCGCAAGCCCGGCAAGGAAGGGGGCGAGCCAGGGGAAGAGCGGCACATAGTCGATGGCCGGGGGTGTATTGGTCGAAAGCCCGAGCGGCCAGAGGAGGGGCGCATCGAAGGCCGGGCTGTGGGGCAGGCGGGCGATGGCGAAGACACCGGCAGCGGCGGCAAGGGTGACGACCGCAGGCAGGCGCAGGAAAGCAAGTCCGATAAGGCTCGCAGCAGCGATGCTGTGCAGGATACCGAAGAAGACGAAGGTCTGCGGCAGGGCGATGCGCGTGGCGATGGTGATGAGGAGTGCCGCCCCCACAATCATCTCAAATCGCCGGGCAAAAGCCCGCCAGCGAATGCTGTTTCCGTGGGCGAGCCAGAGGCTGGCGCCCGCGAGAAAGATGAAACTGCCCGCGACGAGACGCGCGAAAATGGCCCAGAACCCGGTGACGGCCGTGCCAGGCGGGATATGGCCGAACATTTCCAGATCGTAGGTGAAATGGTAGATCGCCATGCCGATCAGCGCGACCGTGCGCGCGATATCCAGCGCCACGATCCGTCCGGGTTGCTGGCCTGCTGTCGCTGCCATGTGGCTCAGCCGACGACCACGCGCGCGTGACGCTTCTTGCCGGCCGTCAGTTTCAGTGCCTCGGCGAAGTCGCCCGCGCCGAAAATCTGTCCGGCATCGGTGGCGATATCGTCATTAAC
>JAUIDM010000328.1 GCA_030428915.1 Alphaproteobacteria bacterium
CGTCTTCGCGAGGTCCGGCCATTCCTCGAAGATCGCCTCGACCACGCCGCGCCCGGCGCGTTCCATCAGTTCGAGGCCAGTGACCTCTCCGCTCGCAATCGCGGCCTCTTCGATGGCGCGCATCTGCGCGGCGGTGAGGAGTTCGGTCATGGCTTCGGCCCCGTTTTTCACAAACTGCCCGGCCTACGGGCGAGTTGCACAAATTTTGGGCAGACGGCCCGGAATCCCGGACGCGTCCGTCTACCGGTGAGCCTAGCCAATTGTGCCCATGCAGCGAAAGTGGTCACAGGGGCGCGACCGCAGGAAATTGACCCCGGGGAGCAACGGCCCATGAAGAAGATCGAAGCCATCATCAAGCCCTTCAAGCTCGACGAGGTGAAGGAGGCGCTTCAGGAGGTCGGCGTGCAGGGGCTTTCGGTGATCGAAGTCAAGGGCTTCGGCCGTCAGAAGGGCCACACGGAACTCTATCGCGGCGCCGAATATGTCGTCGACTTCCTGCCCAAGGTGAAGATCGAGGTGGTGCTGGCCGACGACATGGTCGATGCCGCCATCGAGGCCATCGTCTCGGCCGCCCGCACCGACAAGATCGGCGACGGCAAGATCTTTGTCAGCCCCGTCGAACAGGTCATCCGCATCCGCACCGGCGAAACCGGCGAGGACGCGATCTAACACCCGGGCATCCGCCCGAAACAGAAATCCCAAGACAGAAGGACAGACCAGATGAGCGCCAAGGACGTTCTGAAACTGATCAAGGACGAGGAGGTCGAATATGTCGACGTCCGCTTCACCGACCCGAAGGGCAAGCTGCAGCACGTCACGCTGATCGTCGACATCATCGACGAGGACTTCTTCGAGGAAGGCTTCATGTTCGACGGCTCTTCCATCGCCGGATGGAAGTCGATCGACCAGTCCGACATGAAGCTGATCCCGGACACGTCCTCGGCCTATATCGACCCGTTCTATGCCGAAAAGACGCTCTGCATCCATTGCAACGTGGTCGAACCCGACACCGGCGAACCCTATAGCCGCGACCCGCGCGGCACGGCGGCGAAGGCCGAGGCCTATCTGAAATCCACCGGTATCGGCGATGCGGCCTATTTCGGGCCCGAGGCCGAGTTCTTCATCTTCGACGACGTGCGCTATTCGGTGACGCCGCAGAAGGTGGCCTACCAGATCGACGCCTCCGACGCCGCCTGGAACACCGATACCGAATACGAGATGGGCAACCAGGCCCACCGCGCGCTCCACAAGGGCGGCTACTTCCCGGTCAACCCGATCGATGCGGCGCAGGACCTGCGGGGCGAGATGCTTTCGACCATGAAGCGCATGGGCATGAAGGTCGACAAGCACCACCACGAAGTCGCGACCGCCCAGCACGAGCTGGGTCTGATCTTCGGCGGTCTGGTCGAGCAGGCCGACAACATCCAGAAGTACAAGTACGTCATCCACAACGTTGCTGCCGCCTACGGCAAGTCGGCCACCTTCATGCCGAAGCCGATGAAGGGCGACAACGGGTCAGGCATGCATGTCAACATGTCGATCTGGAAGGGTGGCAAGCCCCTCTTCGCGGGCGACAAGTACGCCGACCTCTCGCAGGAAGCTTTGTACTTCATCGGCGGCATCCTGAAGCACGCAAAGACGCTGAATGCCTTCACCAACCCGTCGACAAACTCCTACAAGCGCCTGATCCCGGGCTTCGAGGCCCCGGTTCTGCGCGCCTACTCCGCCCGCAACCGCTCGGGCTGCGTTCGTATTCCGTGGACCGAAAGCCCGAAGGCCAAGCGTGTCGAGGCCCGCTTCCCCGATCCGGCGGCGAACCCCTATCTCGCCTTTGCCGCGCTCCTGATGGCCGGTCTCGACGGTATCAAGAACAAGATCGACCCGGGCCCGGCGTCGGACAAGGACCTCTACGATCTGCCGCCGGAGGAACTGGCGGGCATCCCGACCGTCTGCGGTTCGCTTCGCGAGGCGCTGGAAGCGCTGGAGGGCGATCACGCCTTCCTGCTCGCGGGCGATGTCTTCACCAAGGACCAGATCGATGGCTACCTGGCGCTGAAGTGGGAAGAGGTCTATGCCTACGAACACACACCGCATCCGGTCGAATACCAGATGTATTACAGCTGCTGACCGGCGCTGATTTGCGATGGAAGGGCCCCGATCGGGGCCCTTTCTTTTTTCGTGTCGTTCCGGATCAGTGAGACTCGATCGGTCGAGGTCTAAGGGCAAGGACGGCGACAAAAAGCGCTGCAATCAGGTCAAGCATTCGACAATCGGGACGTGGACCCACCAGCCCGGTGCCGAGAGCATCCGCCAATGGTCGGACGCGGCTTTTTGCGGGGAGCGCCACGTCCGAAACTTATGAAATTGCAAGGCATTGGATGCCGAAATGAAAAAACCGCGCCGAATGGGCGCGGTTTTGGGTCGTGCAGGTATTGCCGCGGTTACTGTGCGGCTTCCTCGTCTTCCTGGCCGGCCGTGCCGATATCGTCGAAGAGCTCGGCGATTTCGAAATCGGCGGCGGCTTCTTCCTCGGCGGCCAGTTCCTGGATGGACTTGCCCGAGGCCTGAAGTTCCGCCTCTTCGTTCGAGCGTGCGACGTTCAGCTTGATGGTCGCGGAGACTTCAGGGTGCAGGACAACTTCGACATCGTGCAGGCCAAGCTCCTTGATCGGGCGGGTCAGAACGACCTGCTTGCGATCGACGGTGTAGCCTGCTTCGGTGGCGGCATCGGCGGCGTCACGGGTGGTGACGGAGCCATAGAGCGCACCGGCGTCGGAGGCCGAGCGAATCACGATGAAGACCTGACCGTCGAGTTTCTCGGCGACCTTGTCGGCCTCTTTCTTGGTTTCGAGGTTCTGCGCCTCAAGCTGGGCCTTGCGGGATTCGAAGGACTTGATGTTGTCCTCCGAGGCGCGCAGCGCCTTGCCCTGCGGCAGCAGGAAGTTACGCGCGTAGCCGTCCTTGACCTTGACGACTTCGCCCATCTGGCCAAGCTTGGCCACGCGTTCGAGAAGGATCACTTGCATTGCTCGGTCTCCTTACTTCACGGCATAGGGCAGAAGGGCGAGGAAGCGGGCGCGCTTGATGGCGCGGGCCAGTTCACGCTGCTTCTTGGCCGAAACGGCGGTGATGCGGGCGGGCACGATCTTGCCGCGCTCGGAGATGTAGCGCTGAAGAAGACGGACATCCTTGTAGTCGATCTTCGGCGCGTTCTCGCCCGAGAAGGGGCAGACCTTGCGGCGGCGGAAAAACGGTTTGTTCGCCATGTGTTAGGTTCCTTTCCTCAGGCTTTGATCAACGGCGCTCGCGGCGCTCGCCGCGGTCGTCGCGCTTCTGCATCTGGACCGAGGGGCCTTCCTCGTGCGCGTCGACCTTGATCGACATCACGCGCATCACGTCGTCATGCAGACGGGCCAGACGCTCCATCTCCTGGACCGCGGCCGAGGGCGCGTCGGAACGAAGGTAGGCATAGTGACCCTTGCGGTTCTTGTTGATCTTGTAGGCCATCGTCTTGACGCCCCAGTACTCGTGGTCGACGACCTTGCCGCCGTTATCCGCGAGGACGGTTCCAAAATGTTCGATGAGCCCTTCGGCCTGCGCGTTGGAAAGGTCCTGACGCGCGATGAGGACATGCTCGTAAAGCGGCATGCATACTCCTGTCGTTTCGGGCGGCTTCATAGGCGGGATCAGATCCTCCGCGCCCCGCCACGAGAGGCTTCGCCGGTTTCGTGAATGCGGAAGGATGCGGCCTTATACAGAGGCGGGCGCGGGATGCAAGGGAAACCGGGCTCATCCCACATTGCGTTTCATGGGTGCGAAGTGGGACAGGCCCAGCCACTTGCCGATGGATCGGGCGATTGCGCGTTCGCCGTCAAGTTGGATGCGGCCTGCCTCGACCTCGGCCTTGATCGTTGTCAGGCCCATCCATACCGAGGTCATGGCCCGGAGCGAGGCCGAAACCAGCAGGTCTATCTCGTGCCCCGGGTCGATGCGGCACAGGTCGACAGCGCCGTCCTCGACCACGATCCACCAGTTCTGGTCCACCGGAGCGAGTTCGGGATACAGAAACTGAATCGTGCAGCGCCGGTCGGGCAGCGACAGCGGGGCGAGGTTTCGCCGCATGTCCCACATGAGGAGTGAAGGGTCCAGATTCCTTAGGGAAACCGAGGATTCGATCCATCTGTGTCCCCAGCCGCCGAGTGCCATCAGTGCCGGCTCCAGCTCTCTCCCCATCTCGGTCAGCCGGTATTCCGGGTTGCCGTCGGCCCGTGTCTCGGAGGTAATGATGCCCGCCGCCTCCAGTTCCTTCAGCCGCTTCGAGAGAAGCGCTGGCGACATTTTCGGTACGCCGCGTCGGAGGTCGTTGAAACGGGTCGTGCCGTGCAGAAATTCCCGCAATATCAGGGGCGTCCAACGTGTACAGACGATTTCGGACGCCATGGAAAGCGGGCAGAACTGCCCGTAGCTGTGCTTGTCGGTCATCGAAGGCACCCGCTGACGACACCTTTGCAGACTGTATCACCCAGCGGCCATTGCGTCACGCGCCGGTTCAGTTCGTGAACTGGAGCCGCACCG
>JAUIDM010000329.1 GCA_030428915.1 Alphaproteobacteria bacterium
TTGCAGAGGACAACCTCCTGTCCCGCGGCCAGGAGGTGAAGGTGGATGTCGCGCCCGAGGACCGGGTACCCATCGAACTCATGCCCGGCCAGATCAGCCTGCATCACGGGCTCACGATCCACGGCTCCGGCCCCAACACCACCGACGACCGCCGCATCGGCGCGGTCGTCCGCTATGTCACCCCCGAGATCGCCCAGCTTGTCGGTGACAAGGACTATGCCATGCTCGCCCGCGGCGCGGACCGGATCGGAAATTTCATCAACTACGCCCCGCCGACCGCGAATTTCACTCCCGCGAGCCTTGCGCTTTACGAGGAAATCCGCTCCGCTCAGGCGCAGTTCCTGATGAAGGGCACGACAAACGACAAGGGGCTATACGCGAGGGCGAACTGATGGAAACCGTGAAGTTCCGGCAGATGAAGGACGGCACGAAGGAGGAATACGAATTCCTCACCGCGCATGAGATCGATCACACCAAACACACCGCCGACCGGCTCTTGACCGCGCTCGTCGACCTCGACAAGTCGCTCTCCGGCTACCAGATCACCCGGCTCGGCCATTCGGTGCAGTCCGCCACGCGGGCATGGCGCGACGGGGCGGATATCGACTGGGTCGTCTCGGCGCTTCTGCACGATATCGGCGACATCTACGCGCCCTACAATCACGACGAATATGCCGCGACGATCCTGAAACCCTTCGTGCGAGAGCAATGTACATGGTGCGTCCAGACGCACGGGGATTTTCAGATGCTCTATTACGGCCACCATCTGGAGGGTTTCGACCAGCACAAGCGCGAACGCCACCGGGGCCACCCCTATTTCGACGACTGCGCCGAGTTCTGCGAACGCTGGGATCAGGCGAGCTTCGACCCGGACTACGATGATCTGCCGATCGCGTTCTTTGCGCCCATGGTGCGCGAGGTCTTTGCCCGCAAACCCTATGACCCCAAGGTCATCCGGGCGGGGGAACGGGTGCCCCTGACGGATGCGAAGGTGGCAGCGGGCCGGTGAGGTCCAGGCCGCACCGGACCTCGACGCGTTGAGATGACTTCGCTACGGAAAATCGCCATGACGCAGGGGGCACGCCTTCATGGTGACATATTTCCGTGTCGGTTCTGTGCGCCTGTCCGCATCGTTTTTTCGGGGTCCGGCCTATGCGCTTTTTCTCTGGGCATGGAACGTCCTGAAATATGTCGCGGTCGGATCGTTGATCTGGATCATCGGGGCGCTGTTCTTCGGAGACAGCATGGCATTCCGCAGCCGCTCAGGCCCGGTGCAACTCGTCGTCGTCGACGTGACCTCGAAGAGCAATCCCGAAGGGGGGTATTCCTACTGCACCGTCTTCGCGCTCGCCGAACCGGCGGCGCCGCGCCAGGAGTATGCCGGAAACACCTGCTCGCGGGTCAGGCCGCATGAACCGGGCGACATCGTTCCGGGCCGTTACGATCCCGACAGCGGCGAGATGCGCAGCGACCAGATGCTCGGCAGCGCCCACTGGTTTGGCTGGCTCGCGAGGGTCCTTGGCGTATTTCTGGGGCTGGAGGGCGTTTTGATCCTGCTCGGCCTTCCCGAACACCGCCTGCCACTTCGTATTCGCGTCCGATCCCGCCCCCGCCACCACGCTCTATTCGGATCCTAGACGGCCCTTGCGCTCCGCCTTCCGATCGGTTCCCCTGCCAGCGAACCGACCGGAGCGCCCCGGATGCTGAACGTTCTGATCCTTTCCGCCAGCCTTGGCACCGCCGCGCTTCTCCTCTGGCCGCGCCTCGCGCGCTCGACGCTCTGGCGTGCCACGACCACCCCGCTCGCCTCGATCATCGGCTCGGGCTTCCTCGTCCTCGGCCCGGTGCTAGAGCACAGTTACGGCGTCTATGCGCCCTTCGTGATGGGGCTGCTCTGCCTCGTCGCCTACGCGTTCGGCGGCGCAATCCGTTTCAACATTACCCGCCGCATGGAGGGCCCGGGCAGCCGCAGCACGACAGAGGAACGGCTGGAGACGCTCGCCTCCTGGGCGCTCACCTTCGCCTATGTCATCTCGGTCGCCTATTACCTCAACCTCTTCGGCGCCTTCGCGGTCAGCCTCACGCCCTTCGACAACGCCACCGCCGGCCGTCTGGTTACCACGGCCATCTTCGCGGTCATCCTGCTGACCGGCTGGCTGCGGGGGTTTCACGCGCTGGAACGGATGGAACAGGTCTCGGTCGGCATAAAGCTCGCCATCATTGCCGGGATGCTTGCCGGTCTTGCCTGGTATTTCGAAGGCAAGCTGAACGATGGCGGCCTGGTGTTCGAGCCGCCCACTCTCACCGGATGGCCCGCCATCACGCTTGCCTTCGGCCTCATCGTCACCGTGCAGGGGTTCGAGACGGCGCGTTATCTCGGGCAGGACTACGACGCGCGCACGCGGCACCGCGCCATGCGCCTCGCGCAATGGATCGCGACGGCGATCTACCTCCTCTACATCGGCCTCATCGCCTATCTCTTCACGGTCGATGAGGCGCAGCTTTCTGAAACCGCGATCATCGACATGATGAAGATCGTGGCCCCGATCCTTCCGCCGCTCCTGGTCGCCGCCGCGCTCGCCGCCCAGTTCTCGGCGGCCGTCGCCGATACCGGGGGCGCGGGCGGGCTGGTGCACGAACTTACCGGCGGCAGGATCAGGGTCCGCATGGCCTATGCGATCCTCGTCGCGGCCGGTGTTGCGCTGACCTGGGTCGCCGACATCTTCGCGATCATCGCCTACGCCTCGCGCGCCTTCGCGCTCTATTACGCGGTCCAGTCGGCCATCGCCGCCCTCGGCGCGCGGGAGGAGAACGACACATTCCGCGCCGCCGCCTACTGGGCGCTGACAGCTCTCGGCCTCGCCTGCGCCGCGCTTGGAACCCCCGCCGAATAGCCTGCGCCCCTTTCCCTTGCCGCGCCCTTTCGCTAAGGGAAAGCCAAGCAAGAACGGGACGTGACCATGCCGATGGAAAAGACCTTCAACGCCGCCGAGGCGGAAGAACGCCTCTATGCGCAGTGGGAGCAATCCGGCGCCTTCAAGGCGGGCGCGAATGCCTCGCGCGACGACACCTTCTGCATCATGATCCCGCCGCCGAACGTGACGGGTTCGCTCCATATGGGCCACGCCTTCAACAACACGTTGCAGGACATCCTCACCCGCTGGCACCGGATGCGCGGCTTCGACACGCTCTGGCAGCCGGGGCAGGACCATGCGGGCATCGCGACCCAGATGGTCGTCGAACGCGAACTGGCCAAGACCAACCGCCGCCGCACGGATATGAGCCGCGATGACTTCACCGCCCTCGTCTGGGAGCAGAAGCAGAAATCCGGCAACACGATCATCGACCAGCTGAAGCGCCTCGGCGCCTCCTGCGACTGGTCGCGCAATGCCTTCACCATGTCCGGCGCCCCGAACGCGCCTGAGGGGGAAGAGGGCAATTTCCACGATGCAGTCATCAAGGTCTTCGTGGACATGTACAACAAGGGGCTGATCTATCGCGGCAAGCGCCTCGTCAACTGGGACCCGCATTTCGAAACCGCGATCTCCGACCTTGAGGTCGAGCAGATCGAGGTGCAGGGCCAGATGTGGCATTTCAAGTACCCGCTCGCGGGCGGCGAGACTTATGAATATGTCGAGAAGGATGAGGACGGCAACGTCACCCTGCGCGAGGTCCGCGACTACATCTCCATCGCCACCACCCGGCCCGAAACGATGCTCGGCGACGGCGCCGTCGCGGTGCATCCGTCCGATGAACGTTACTCGCCCATCGTCGGCAAGCTCTGCGAGATTCCGGTGGGGCCGAAGGAACACCGCCGCCTGATCCCGATCATCACCGACGAATACCCCGACCCGACCTTCGGCTCGGGCGCCGTGAAGATCACCGGCGCGCATGACTTCAACGACTACGCGGTGGCCAAGCGCGGCAACATCCCCTGCTACCGGCTGATGGATACCAAGGCCGCGATGCGGTCGGACGGAGCGCCCTACGCCGAGGCCGCCGCCATCGCCATGGCCGTTGCCAAGGGCGAAAAGACGCTGACCGAGGCCGAGACGGATGCGATCAACCTCGTCCCCGACGACCTGCGCGGGCTGGATCGGTATGAGGCGAGGAAGCGCGTGATCGACCAGATCACCGCCGAGGGGCTCGCGGTCACGGTCCTCACGAAGTCCATCGACAAGGAAACCGGCGCCGAGCATCTGGAGCGCCTTCCCCTCGTCGAACAGAACAAGATGATGCAGCCGCATGGCGACCGGTCGAAGGTGGTCATCGAGCCGATGCTGACCGACCAGTGGTTCGTCGATACCGCGAAGATCGTGGAACCGGCACTGAAGGCCGTCCGCGACGGCATGGCGGCGCAAGAGGCCGGCACCTTCGACGAGAAGGCCGGCTACACCCGCATCCTGCCCGAACGCGACGCCAAGACCTATTTCCACTGGCTGGAAAACATCGAACCCTGGTGCATCTCCCGCCAGCTCTGGTGGGGGCACCAGATTCCGGTGTGGTATGGGCCGGACAAGCGGGATGTGCAGAAGCTCAATTGGATTT
>JAUIDM010000330.1 GCA_030428915.1 Alphaproteobacteria bacterium
TGAGACGCGCCTCCAGCGCGGCCTGATCGCAAGCGTAATAAAGCGCGGCAATGAACATGAAATCGGTCATGAATAACCCCTTTTTGAAATGCGGGGCCCGCAGTTTTATTCCGAAATCGGGGGCGGACCCCTGAGTTTTTTGCCCGTAATGTCGTCGGGCAGGTCTTGATAATATGGGAATGATGCCATGTTCGGCTGCCGGTGCGTAGTCCGGTAATCCCGCCCCCGGCGTTGCAGGTTCAACTCTCGCCAACAACCGCAGCTTGCAGGGCCATCACGCTCAGCAAACCCGTGCCATTATGGTATTTCAGTGACTTGCCATCGGCTCCGGGCGCGGCTTCCGGCGCAGCCGCTCCACCGACAGGACAGAGGCATTCGCCCCGGCTTTCTCCATCAGTTCCATCAGGGTGGGCGGCTCCGCAAACAACAGCTCCCGGACCGAGCCGCCTTCGGTCGTGACCTGGACGCTGACTCGTGCCGCCGCCCTGACCGCAGCCAGCCGCCGGTCGCGCATCTCCTGCTCCAGCCGTTGCTCCCTGACCCGGCCCAGATAATCCCACCTGTCGCGCATCACCGTCATCGCCACCCTCCCGTCGCGGCGACCAGCCGCCGCCATTTCAAGAAGTCTGCCACGCTGTCGAAATACGGCAAGTTTATGGCCAAAACCGGGGCGGATTCACGGCCAATTGGAATGGAATTGTTCATGTTCGGGCACTTTCGGGCGGAATTGTTCCGCTCACGCGAACAACCCGTCGGAACCGTCCCATCGCCTCAGTAGAAACTCTGCGGGTCGATGTCGATCGACAGGCGCAGGTTGTTCGGAACCCTCAACTGCCCGACCCATTCGGCAAGCGCGGGCTGAAGGGCCACCCCCTTTGCGGCCTTGACCAGAAGACGCACCCGGTGCCGCCCCCGGACGCGGGCCACCGGAGCCGGGGCCGGGCCGAAGACCTGCGCCCCGATCCGGCGCAGGGGCGCGTCGCGGCGGGCAAGTTCCGCGCCGAAATCGAACACGGCCTGCACATCAGGCGAGGACAGCACGATCCCGGCAAGCCGCCCATATGGAGGCATCCCCGCCGCCTCGCGCTCTGCCGCCTCGGCCTTCCAGAACGCCTCCTCGTCGCCCGACAGGATCGCCCGGATCACCGCATGTTCGGGCTGATAGGTCTGAAGCATCGCCTCTCCGGGCCGCTCGCCCCGTCCCGCCCGTCCCGAGACCTGCCGCATGAGCTGAAAGGTCCGCTCCGCCGCACGCAGGTCCGAGCCCTGCAACCCAAGATCGGCGTCGATCACACCTACGAGCGTCAGCAGAGGAAAGTTGTGGCCCTTTGCCACCAGCTGCGTGCCGATGATGATATCGGCCCCGCCGCCGGCGATCTCGGCGATCTTCTCCTTCAGCGCGCGAGCCGATCCGAAAAGGTCCGAAGACAGCACCGCCACCCGCGCCGCGGGAAACCGCGCCGCCACTTCCTCTGCCAGCCGTTCCACACCCGGACCTACGGGGGCCAGACGATCCTCGGCCTTGCACGAGGGACAGGCGGTGGGCATCGGTTTCGTCTCGCCGCATTGGTGGCAGACGAGGCGCTTGAGGAACCGGTGTTCCACCATGCGGGCATCGCAGTGCTCGCAGCCGATCTGATGGCCACAGGCCCGGCAGATCGTGACCGGCGCATAGCCGCGCCGATTTAGGAAGAGAAGCGCCTGCTCGCCCTGCTCGATCCGCGCCTTGACCGCCCCCGCCAAAGTCGGGCCGATCCAGCGGGAGGGTTCCAGCAACTCGGCCCGCATGTCGATGGCGGACAGGTCAGGCATTTCGGCGAGGCCAAAACGTGAGGTCAGGTCGATGCGGGAATACTTTCCGGCTTCGGCGTTCGCCCAGCTTTCGAGGCAGGGCGTGGCCGAGGCCAGCACAACCTGCGCGTCACAGAGCGAAGCGCGCAGGACTGCCATGTCGCGGGCATTGTAGAGCGCGCCATCCTCTTGCTTGTACGAGGTATCGTGCTCCTCATCGACGACGATCAGGCCCAGATCGCGGAAGGGCAGGAAAAGCGCTGAGCGCGCACCGACCACAAGGCCGACGCCGCCCTCGCCTGCCATGCGCCACAACCGCCGCCTTTCGGTCTGGGTCACGCCGGAATGCCATTCGCCGGGCATTGCGCCGAAGCGTGCTTCGACCCGTGTCAAAAACTCTGCCGTCAACGCGATTTCAGGCAAAAGGACCAAAGCCTGCCGCCCCGCCCGCAGGCATTCGGCCACGGCCTCCAGATAGACCTCCGTCTTGCCGGACCCGGTGACTCCTTTCAGAAGCGTCGTGCCGTAGCGCCCGGCCGCGATCCCGGCGCAGAGCCGCGCGGCGGCATCAGCCTGATCCTCAGCCAGCGCCTTGCCCGGCAGGTCGGGGTCGAGCGCGGGATACGGCAGGTCGCGCGGGGCCTCCTCCTCGGCCACAGCGCCCTGCTTCACCAGCCCCTTGACGACGCTGGACGATACACCGGCCAGGCCCGCCAGTTCGCCCAATGTGAATGCCGCCCCACCATACTCGTCCAGGACATCGAGCACCCGCCCCCGCGCCTCGGTCATCCGCTCGGGTTCGGACCAGCCCTTGCGGTAGACGCGGCGCGGTCCAGGCGGGTCGGCAAGGCCCGGGGCGCGGGTGGCAAGGCGCAGCATGGCGGGCATCGGTGTAAGCGTATAATCAGCCGCGCGGATCAGGAAGCTGCGCATCGCTTCGCCCATCGGGGCGGCATCCAGAACCCGCGTCACGGGACGCACCTTTGCAAGGTCGTATCCGCCCTCGCCCTTTCCCCAGACGACACCCAACACCCGGCGCGGTCCCAGAGGCACCTCAACGAAAGCCCCGAGGAAACAACCTCCTTCCGGCGCGCGGTAATCCAGCGTTTTGCCCAAAGGTTCGGTGGTCAGAACCGAAACCAGCGCCCCTTCGTCGAAAAACTCCAGATCAGCCAAGGCGACCCCCGATGAAGGGTTTCGGTACGGGCATGTTTGCGCTAATAGGACGCGCGAACACCTGCACCAGCCCGGAAACCCGCCTCATGAAATTCTTCGTCGATACCGCCGACACCGCCGCCATCAAGGAACTGAACGACCTTGGCATGGTGGACGGGGTCACGACCAACCCCTCGCTGATCCTGAAATCGGGCCGCGACATCATCGAAGTCACGAAAGAGATCTGCGACATGGTCTCGGGCCCCGTTTCCGCCGAAGTCGTGGCCACCGAGGCCAAGGAGATGATCGCCGAAGGCCTGAAGCTTGCCAAGATCGCGCCGAACATCGCAATCAAGGTGCCTCTGACCTGGGACGGGCTCACCGCCTGCAAGGCTTTCGCATCCGAAGGCCACATGGTCAACGTGACACTCTGCTTTTCACCGGCACAGGCACTTCTTGCCGCCAAGGCAGGGGCCGCGTTCATTTCGCCGTTCATCGGGCGGCTTGACGATATACATCTGGATGGAATGGACCTGATCGCCGACATCCGCACGATCTACGACAATTACGATTTCCGGACCGAAATCCTCGCCGCTTCGATCCGCTCGGTGAACCACGCGATCGAAAGCGCCCGGATCGGGGCCGATGTGATGACCGCGCCGCCTTCGGTGATCAAGGCGATGGCAAACCATGTCCTGACGGACAAGGGGCTTGACCAGTTCCTCAAGGACTGGGCGAAGACCGGCCAGAAGATCGTCTGAGCCCGGCGCCGGGTGGCGCGCCCGGATCGCGCCACCTGCCCCATGATCCGCTCTCGCGCTGGAGCGCGATTTGAATCGTTCCGGCAACACTCTGTTTCAAATCCATTTCTTGGCAAAAAAAGCGGGAACTGCCGCGGCGAGCCTGCTAAGCTCCGGCAAAACGCGAAAAACCATCCAGGGGCAGTCATGGCCGATACGGCAAACATCGCAGATGAAATCAGGGACCGGCTTCTTGCCGAGCCGGAAGTTATCCTTGAGGACCGGGATCTGATGAAGGCGCTCATCCGCGCCAACGAACGCGCGATGGGGGCCAATATCGTCGATTTGCGCGGGATCGCGATGGAACGGCTCGAGGCGCGGCTCGACCGGTTGGAGGACACGCATCGGTCGGTCATCGCTGCGGCCTACGAAAACCTCGCCGGAACCAATCAGATTCACCGGGCGATCCTGAGCCTTCTGGAACCGATCGAGTTCGAAGAGTTTCTGCGCAATCTCGGTCAGGACGTCGCTCAGATCCTGAGGGTTGATTGCATCCGGCTTGTGCTGGAGACGGCGCAAAGCGATCCCGGACCCGTTGCCGAACGCTTGAACCATGTGCTTTGCGTGGTCGAACCGGGTTTCGTCGACGCCTACATGGCCGGGGGCCGGTCGGGACAGGCGCGTCCGGTCGTGCTCAGACAGACCCAGCCGGATCAGTCGACAATCTACGGCGAGCCGGGGGCGTGGATCAGGTCCGAAGCTGCGCTCCGTCTCGACCTTG
This sequence comes from Alphaproteobacteria bacterium, assembly GCA_030428915.1. Lineage (GTDB taxonomy): Bacteria > Pseudomonadota > Alphaproteobacteria > Rhodobacterales > Rhodobacteraceae > Albidovulum. The sequence goes on from JAUIDM010000330.1 coordinate 4,468, forward strand.
GCGCGGGACGCCTGCCTGGCATTCTGGCGCTCGGTTCCGAAGACCCGCATCAGTTCCGTCCCAATC
>JAUIDM010000331.1 GCA_030428915.1 Alphaproteobacteria bacterium
GATGTCGTTCAGCACCTGAAAGTCGCCAAAGTACTTGGAAACGCCGTCAAATCGGATGATCGGCGTGGCGGCGTCTGGCGGCATTTCCGATGTTTCCTTCTGACGCTGAGCCATGAAGCAACCGTTGCCGCCCCAACCTGAGTATTACTTGCGCGGCGGCCAATTCCGAGTGAAGAATGCGGTTTATGATCAGAAAAACTGGTCTATTGCGGGGAGGAAACGCCATGAAGATCATCAAGGCAATTGCCGTCACGCTCGGATTGATCGTGGCTGGCGGCACTGCCAGCGCGCAATCCGCGCTTCAGGACATCCTGAACAACGGTGTTCTGAAGGTCGGGACCACCGGCGACTGGAACCCTATGACGATGAAGGACGCGGCGACCGATTCTTACACCGGATACGACATCGACGTGATGACCGCGCTTGCCGCTGATCTGGGGGTTGAGGTGGAGTTTGTCCCGACCGACTGGAAGACGCTTGTCAGCGGTGTGACGGCGGGCAAGTACCATATGACCGGCTCTGCCTCCATCTCGCCGGCGAGAGCGAAAGCAGCGGGGTATTCGCAAAGCTACTTCTCGCTCGCCACGGTCCCGCTGATCAACAAGAAGGATGCCGACAGGTTCAAGGATTGGGCCGATCTGGACAATGGCGAGGTGACCGTCGCGGCGACGCTCGGCACGACGCAGGAAAAGCAGGTGAAAGAGTTTTTCCCCAACGCTCAGTACAAGATCGTGGAGGCGCCGGCGCGAGATTTCCAGGAGGTTCTGGCGGGCCGTGCACAGGCGCATATCACCTCGAACGTCGAGGCCAACAAGCTTGTCGCACAATATCCCGAACTGATGATCGTGCCGGTGTCGGCGCCGCGCGCGCGGACCCCGGTCGCGATGCTCTTGCCGCAGGACGATCAGGTCTGGATAAACTACGTCAACACCTGGATCACGCTGAAGAAAGAGGCCGGGTTCTTTGATGAGCTTGGCGCCAAGTGGAACCTTGGCAACTGATCGGATCGGGGCGCCTTCGGGCGCCCCATGAGCCTCCATGCTGAAGCTTTATGCCATTCCGGTCAGTCTCTATTCCGCCAAGACGCGGATCGCGCTTCGTTACAAGGGGCTTGATTGGCAGGAACTGCCGCCACCCGGCGGCTACGGGTCAGCCGAATACAAGCAGATCGTGGCCAGTGGCAACCTGCCCGCGCTGGACGATGATGGCTTCCTGATCGCCGATTCCGAGGCGATTGCGGAGTATCTGGATGACCGATTTCCCAACCCGCCGCTTTTGCCCGGCCATCCGCAGGGCCGCGCGCGGATGCGGGAGCGTTCGCGGTTCCACGACACAAGGCTGGAACCCGCATTGCGCGCGCTCTTCGGCAATCTCGACCCCGACCGGCGCGATGCGCAGCTGAACGCCCGCCAGTCGGTGGCGATAACCGAACGGCTGGGTCAGCTTGCCCGGCTGCTTGACGCCGCGCCCGGCCTTGCCTTCGGTCTTGGCGATTGCGGATATCCCGTCACGTTCGCCTGGATCGACGCGCTGACGCCGCGTCTTGGGCTGAATATCGTCTGGCCAGAGGCGGTGCGGGCCTATCAGTCGAGACTGTCGGACGAGCCAGCGGTCGCGGATGAATTTGCCACCTACCTGCCGACGCTCACCGGCTGGCTGGACGCGAAGGATGGCTAGGCCCGTCCGGCTTGACCATATGACCTGGCCCGAAGTCGAGGAGCATCTGGCCGACGGGGGCGGTATCATCCTGCCGATTGGTTCGACCGAACAGCACGGGCCCATGGGCCTGATCGGCACCGACGCACAGTGCGCGACCGTGATCGCCGAGCGGGCTGCAAGGCTTTGTGGTGCGATTGTTGCCCCGACTCTGGCCCTCACCCCGGCCCCGTTCAACATGAGCTTTCCGGGTACGATCTCGATATCGGAGGCCACGTTCGCCGCCCTCGCGTCCGAGGTCGTGGACGGACTGGCCTATCATGGATTCCGTCCGATCTACATTCTCAACGCCCATGGCGCCAACCTTGCCCCGTTGCGCGAGGTGATGGCGGCGCGGGCCGCGTTGCCCATCCGGTTGCGAAGCTGGTGGGATTTCGAACCGGTGAACACGTTGCGGCAAAGCTACTATGGTGACTGGGAAGGCATGCACGCAACGCCATCCGAGGTGGCGATTACCAAAGCGGCGATCCGGGACGTTCCGGCAACCGGGGCAGCGACCGCTCCGCCAGAAAGGCTGTCGCGGAAATATATCCGCGATCACGGGGGCGACCGCCACGGCCCGCCCGATCAGCACCGTCGCGATTTTCCAGATGGACGGGTCGGGTCGCATTCCGCACTCGCACGGGCGGAACACGGCGTATTGCTCATCGAGGCGGCAGCGGCAGCTGTTGCCGCCGACTATCGGCTGGCGACCTGATCGCGGGCAAACGTTTCAGCCATCTGCGTCTGTATTAAGTATATACTTATAGCGATTTGCCGCTAACATGTTCTGAAACGCGAACTGGACCACGGGGGAGGCCAGCGTTGAAGCCCGTCTCATCGTCCATCATCGAACTGACCGGCGTTTCCAAATTCTTCGGCCCCTTCAAGGCGCTGGACGACATCAACCTGTCCGTTGAAGCGGGTGAGCGCGTGGTCGTCTGCGGCCCGTCGGGGTCGGGCAAATCAACCATGATCCGCTGCATCAACCGGCTGGAGGAACATGACGAGGGGCGCATCTTCGTTGACGGGATCGAGCTGGGTGAGGATACCCAGAACATCCGTGCCGTCCGGCAAGATGTCGGCATGGTTTTTCAGCAGTTCAACCTGTTTCCCCATCTGACGGTGCTGGAGAATCTGACCATCGGGCCGGTCAGGGTGCGCAAGCTGGACAAGGGCAAGGCTGAAGCGTTGGCGCGGAAATATCTGGAACGTGTCCATATACCCGAACAGGCCGACAAATATCCGGCCCAGCTTTCCGGTGGTCAGCAGCAGCGCGTTGCGATCGCCCGCTCGCTTTGCATGGAACCGCGCATCATGCTGTTCGATGAGCCGACATCGGCGCTTGACCCCGAAATGATCAATGAAGTCCTGGACGTAATGGTCGAACTGGCGGGCACAGGCATGACCATGGTGGTTGTCACCCATGAAATGGGCTTTGCCCGCAAGGTGGCGGATCGCATGGTCTTCATGGAAGCCGGACGTATTGTAGAGGTGGCACCGCCGGCGAAGTTCTTCTCCAACCCGGACAGCGAGCGGGCGCGGCTGTTCCTAGACCAGATCCTGGAACACTGAGGTGAGCGCGGGGGGCAATATCGCCGGAACGGATGTGCGGAGAACCCGCGGAAGGCCGCGTTGGCAAAACCAGTTGCGCCGGATTCTGGCGTCACGGCCGGCCTCGATCCTGATCTATCTTGGCATTGTATCGGCCATCGTCGCGAGCGCACTGAAAGGCGCGGAGGCGATGGGCTACAACTGGCAATGGTACCGCATCCCTCGCTATTTCTACGAGACGACCGAGGGCGGCATCGTTCTGGGCAAGATTCCGTGGGGCCTTGTCGGCACCATCGCCCTGTCGGCCACGGCATTTCTGCTGGCTACTTTGATCGGTCTGATCGTGGCGCTTCTGCGCCTCTCGGATCTGATCGTCGGGCGCTGGGTGGCGCGGGGGTTCCTGGAGATTGTTCGAAACTCGCCGCTCTTGGTGCTGCTTTACGTCTTCTACTACGTCTTCGGCCCGATCTTCGCGCTTGACCGCTATTCCGCCTCGGTCCTCTGCCTCGCCGTATTCCACGGCGCGCTGATTTCCGAGATCTTTCGCGCGGGCATCAACGCGGTGCCGAGGGGCCAATGGGAGGCCGCCGATGCGATCGGTATGACCCGCTGGCAGGTCTATCGCTATATCGTCCTGCCGCAATCGGTGCGCTTCATGCTGCCGCCGATGACCGGCGAGGTCGTGAACATGATCAAGAGCTCGGCCATCGTCAGCGTCATTGCCGTCGCCGAACTGACCACGATCGGGCGCAACATCATATCCGACACCTATTTGAGCTTTGAAATTTGGTTCACCATCGCGGCCGTTTACATGGTCGTCACGCTGATCATTTCCACCGGCGCCACGCTGCTTGAACGGCGCTACACCGTGCGCGACTGACACAATCCAAACCAACCGCAACAGGGAGTAACGACATGAAACTGACAAGACGGGTGCTGAATGCAGGGCTCGGCGCGGTCATGGCCGCGGCCCTTGCCTTGCCTGCCATCGCGCAGGACACGCGGCAGATGCTGTCCTCTGAAAGCGTGATCGAGACCATCAAGGAACGAGGGGTCATCAAGATCGGCCTGTCGCTTTTCATCCCATGGTCGATGCGCGACAAGAACGGCGAACTGATCGGGTTCGAGCTGGATGTCGGGCGGCAGCTGGCCGAGGATATGGGCGTGGATGTCGAATTCGTTCCGACCGCCTGGGACGGGATCATCCCGGCGCTGGTTTCGGGCAAGTTCGATGTGATCATCTCGGGCATGTCGATCACGGCGGAACGG
>JAUIDM010000009.1 GCA_030428915.1 Alphaproteobacteria bacterium
ATGGCGAATGTTCGATTTCTGTTCCGTCTCGTCGAGCGCGACCGGCGTCCAACTACTCAGGTCGCCACCGGGTAAAAGTTATGCCAACCAATAGCTTGCAAGCTATTCACCAAATTCACGCAGTCATCAGGTCCGGAGAATATCGGGCCTCAGAGACCGCTTCCGGGCCTCCTGGCAGCGGGGGCAGTGCTCAGCCCCTCCCGCATAACCCTCGAATATAACGGAAAAATCCGGCCGGAGCCGGATCGGGAGAACACTTTCGCGAAGGCAAGTGGCGGATCACCTGCAACACGATGACCAGCGTGATCGTGCGTTTCAGGTTCGGCAGGGTGATATACCAGAAGGCCCGCGCGCCCGTCGCATTGTCCAGCGCCCCGGCTTCGTACAGGTCCTTCGAGATATCCTGCATTCCAGCCAGAAACAGGATCATCGCGATCCCGAGGCTCCACCAGATCGTCGTGATGACAATAGCGGCCATGGCGAACCGTTCGTCGGTCAGCCAGACAATGGGCGAGCCACCGAAAACCTCGGTAATATTGGCGATCAAACCCTGCCGGGGCGAAAACATGATCTGCCAGATCAGCGTCACCACGGTGACCGACAGGATCTGACTGAGAAAGAACAGCGTCCGGTAGACCGACATCGCACGGGTCTCGCGGTTCAGCGCCGCCGCGATCAGAAGGGCAGCGACGGTCACGCCGGGCACAGTCCAGCCCACAAAGACCAGCGTATTGCCGACCGTTGGCCAGAACCGGCGGTCATACCAGCGTCCTCCTTCGCCGGGATGGAAACCGGGTAGGACAAAAAGCAAGACAGACGCCACGCCCAGTGCGATCGCGGTCACCTTACTCACCCGGCCAGCCCGGCGAAGGAAGATCGACAGGGCGACACCCGCCGCCCCGATCCCTTGAAGCATCGGGCTGGCAACCGCGCCCCATTCGATATTGCGGCCCCACATGACCCGTTCGTAGTTGCGTAGCCCGACGAATTCCTTCGCGTCGGGATTGAAGGCAACCGCCAGAAGGTTCCAGTCGTGCAGGGAAATCCAGATCCCGCGCAGGAACGGATAGACAAGGAACAGCGTATAGGTCGCCAGAAATGGCAGAAGCAGGACAAGGGCCGCCTGCGATTGCGTCAGCCTGAGTTTGGATTGCCCTCTTGCCACCATTTCTCCCCCGAAAAGGCTCCGCCAACGCGAATCGCGGTTGCTAAATATTATTAGCAATATTTATTAGCATCCGACAAGTGTGTATGATGACCGCATGGACAAAGACCTCAAAACCGCCCCGACTCGTGTCACGATGAAAGACATCGCGCTTGAGGCTGGGGTTTCGCAATCCACGGTTTCGTTCGTTCTGAATGGGCATGAAGACATGCGGATCAGCGAAGAGACCCGCAAGCGCGTGATGGATGCCGTTTCGCATCTTGGCTACCGCCCCCGTGGCGCCGGACGACCACCAAAGAATGCAGGTGTTCGGGTCATCGGACTGATGTTCGATGAGGTCGCCACCAGTCCCTTTGCGGCAATCTCTATCGAAGGCGTTCAGGAGGAGGCCTGGAAACAGAACGTCATTGTTGAAGCCGTGATGACCGGCGGCGACAAGGACTACGAAACTGCCGTCCTGCGAAAATGGGCCGCCGACCGGGTCGAAGGGGTTGTCTACGGCTCAATCCTAACACGGAAAGTGTTGCCACCGGATGCGCTCGCCAAACACAAGGCCGTTCTTCTGAACTGCTACGATCCAGAGAACCGGTTTCCGTCCGTGGTACCGGCAGAACGCCGCGGTGGCGAAGCGGCCGCCCGCATGCTTATCGAAGCAGGGCACCGGAAGATCGCTTTCATTACAGGTGAGAACTGGATGGAAGCATCAGACCAACGACTCGAGGGATACGAACGTGCACTGCGCGCTGCAGACATTCCGATCGACCCCAACTTGATTGTAGAAGGCAACTTCCTCCCGAGCGGCGGCAGAACGGCGACGCTGCGTCTGCTTGATGGCCCAGTACGACCCGACGTGATCTTCTGCGCAAACGACTTGATGGCCGTCGGTTGTTACGAAGCGTTGAAAGAGCGCGGCGAAACCGTCGGCAGCTCGATCTGCGTCATGGGCTACGATGATCAGGAGGTAGCCCAACACTTGTCCCCAGCACTCTCGACCGTGCTACTGCCCCATCGCGAAATGGGTAGTTGGTGTGCGCAGGTGATCCTGACCGAGGGTCGGCATGAGCAAAGGCAAGAACGCATGGAATGTCCGGTGATTGCGCGGCAATCACACTCAAGGACGTAGTTGTTCCAGAACGAATGTCAGAACAAGAACAGCGTTCTTGGATGCGCCCATAGTTTCGGCGCTCACGGCCCATTTCGGACTTCAAAGCTACCAAATGGATTCTGCAGTCGCAAACCACCTCCGGACATTCAATCTGGCCAACTCCTGCTGTCTGCTCACAAACGTGGCAGGTTCGCATTGGTCAGGTAATGGGCCTCCACGATCAAACCGGTCCAGGTCATCTTGGAACAAGTCGAAGATACAGACTCTCGCCATCTGTCGACCGCAGTTCATGCCACCGGACATAGCTTCAGGCTGTCATATGCGCGTCGTAGCCCATCGAGGGTGCAGATTTCGCCGTCTGCCGTTTCGACATTTGCACTGACTGCCTCTAGTGCCGACCGGTAGACTTGCACCAGCTTGTCGTGGCCAATCAGAACCGTTTTGGACTTCTCCCAAAATTCCCTTGCGCCGCCGATCTCAAGCCCCATCAGGATTCCTGATAGCTCAGATCGGCTTTGGGCGCGATCAAGACCTTCCAACAGTGCACTAGCTCGGATGGAGAAAAGCTGGGCCGTCAGATGCTGCGGCGCGCTGAGCGTCTGCTTCAACGCCGCAATGAAGGAAGGGGCATTCCATCCTTCACCCGCGACGACATGGGAAAGGACCGAGTTTGTCGCCAAGAGATTGAAACATTCGCCCGTCATGAATGTCCGAAAGCTCTGGATACATCCGCCAGAGACGCGGACCCATTTGCTATGCGTGCCGGGCAAACACAGCACCCCGTCAAAGTCAGGATGAGTGGCCAGATAGCCTGAAATCTGGGTTTCCTCACCCCGCATCACGTCTGAAGGCCGAGCCTGCATGACGCCTGTCAGAATACGGACACTAATGCGCGGGTCGCGTGTTTCCGGCTGCACTGCCTGACCCGGATGCAGCGGGTTACATGGTGCACAGACGTACGGAGCTTCAAGCCATCCCTGACGCGCGCCCGCCATGCCGCAGATGACAACCGGAGTCTGACGGTCGGACTCCAGACTGTCACCAATCAGATCAAGAAGCGTGTGTTCGAACTGGCCTTTCTGAACGGAAGACACGCCAAGCGCGGCGGTTTGTCGAGCGATGATCCGGCCATCTGCCGCGATCATCCATGCACGCAGGTTTGTTGTACCCCAATCAACGGCAACCCATTCAACCGACATGCGTTCGGTCCTCTTTTGGAAGAGTCTCGAGCCAAAGACGGTGTGGGAGCGCCTGCCGGGCAACCGAACTGGCCTGTTTCTCAAGGTGATCTGTCGTCGCGCGCGCGAAAGCCTGCAGGCGCCTGTCCTGTGCCATCTGCGTTTGTGCGACCTTGCGGTTCAGCAATCCCAAACCGTCCAGTACCGGATAGTGCAGCAGTTCTTCGACATGCGGCAGACCATCAAGGTCATTGCTGAAATCTGCGGCCTCGGGCATCCGTTGCTGCCAAATCTCCAGTTTCTCGCGGACTTGCGGCAGGATGAAGTCAGCCGCGACATCACGCCAGAACGGCGAGTCATCGCGCTCCGAGACATAGTGCAGGTTGATGAAGTCGCGGAAATCGTCGACCTGTCCGGCAATTGCTGCATTGTAGCGCGACTGACCGTCGTGATCGGTGCCAGTCAGTGCACCAAGATGCCGCTGGCAGAATAGCAAGAGCGCAACCACCGTCCCGTGGATTGAGGTTGCCTCAAGTGGTTCCAGAAAGCTTGACGCCAAGCCGAGCGCTAAAACGTTGCCGCGCCATGTTTCGGTCAGGCGGCCTGCACTGATTGGAATGTCTGCGCGCGGCGTGATCTTGTGCCCAAGTGCCGCTTCGATCTCGGCCTGTGCGGCATCAGGTGTCGTATGGCGGTCCGAGTAGACATACCCACAGCCTATGCGGCCCTGTGTCGGGATTTGCCACATCCAACCGGACTTTTGCGCCCAGGCATGCGTGTAGGTGGGGATCTCCTGATCCTCGGTAAGGTCAAGCCAGAACGGCATCGCACGGTTCACCGGCAATGCGTCGGCATAGCTGACCCAACCGGCACCCATCGCACTCTGAATCAGAGTGCGTCGGAATCCAGTGCAATCAATGAAGAAGTCTCCGGCAACTGTTTCGCCGGTATCAAGGGTCAGCGCGGTAATATGGCCGGTGTCGGGGTCATGCACAGCACCCTCGACCAGCGCGTCAATTTGCGCAACGCCGATCGCCTTGTCACGCAGATAGGCGCCGACTTTCGCCTGGTCAAAATGGTAGGCGTGGTGAAACCTGCTCACTGCGACGCGGCGACCCGCGACATCGGCCACCGGTGCCTTGCCGTCCTTCATCAGCGCCGCAAAAACATGTGGCGATGCAACAGACCGACCTGCAGCGACACAAAAAGTATCGATCCAGGATCCGCCACCCGGAATCTTGTCTGCCAGGGCATAGACGTCATCAATCGGCCCGTCATAGCTGTGGCCAAGGCGTCGCCAGTCGCGATGCCGGATACCGTATTTGATCGTCGCGTCGGTCTTTGCCAAGAAGTCCTCTTCATCGAATCCCAAGGACTGCAAGACGCCGCGAAAAACAGAGGTAGTGCCTTCGCCAACCCCGATTGTGGGCACTTTCGAGCTTTCGATCAGAGTGAGGGACAGCCGAAGGCCCTGCCGTGCGCTCTCTGCTTTCAGGAGATGTGCGGCGAGCCAGCCTGCTGTCCCGCCGCCTACAATCACCACATGCTTTTGCGGCAGACCGGTCATGCCACCCGCATCGTCCGTGCGCCTGACAACCACGAGGGCAACCAATCGCCATGGGCCTCGATCAGGGCATCCACCAGCGACCAGATCTGGTCGAGGTCAAGCTCAGCACCCGTGTGTGGGTCCATCATGGCGGCGTGGTAGATATGCTCGCGATTTTCGGTCAGCAGCGCCTTCACAGTCAGTTCCTGCACGTTGATGTTGCTGCGCATGATGGCAGTCAACTGCGGCGGCAGGTCAGCCACGCGCGTGGGCTGAATGCCGTTGCGGTCGACAAGGCAAGGCACCTCCACGGCACAACCCTCTGGCAGATCGGGGATATAGCCCGCATTCGCGATGTTGCCGTAGATCACGCTGGGCGTGCCGGTCCAGACCGAGTTCATGATCTCGGATGCATATTCGACCGAGTTCGGGACATCGATCTTTTCGGAGTTCTTGAACTCTTCAAGGCGGTCCTGCCAGCTTGCGATCTGTTCCACGCAGCGCTTGGGGTACTCGTCCAGAGGGATGCCGAAGCGTTCGATAATGTCTTCGCGCCCTTTCTTGATGAACCACGGAACGTATTCCGCAAAATGCTCCGAGCTTTCTGTGGCGAAGTAGCCCAGACGCTTCATCATCTCGTAGCGGACCTTGTTGGGGCAGCGGGGATTCCAGCTGCTTTCGGGTCGCGGGAATGTGCCGTTGGCGTAGCCCTGTTGCAGTTGCGGATAGAGGTCGCGGTAAGTGCCGTCCTCCATGATCTCTGCGAATTCCAGAAAGTAGGCCACGTGATTGATCCCGGCCGACCTGTAGCGGATCTTCTCCACTGGAAGTTTCAGGTCACTTGCCAGTTCGGCGGCCGTGTGCTGCACCGAGTGGCACAGACCGACCTGCTTGATCTTGGGATACTTCGCCGCGATGGCCCATGTGTTTATTGCCATAGGGTTGACGTACTGCAGCAAGAGCGCGTCGGGGCAGACCGCCATCATATCTTCGCAGATTGACCACAGGTGGGGGACGGTCCGCAGGCCGCGCATGATCCCGCCGATGCCCAGTGTGTCGGCAATCGTCTGACGCAATCCGAACTTTTTGGGAATTTCAAAGTCGGTGACGGTGCAAGGCTCAAACCCACCGATCTGGAACGCCACGACCACGAAGTCGGCCCCTTCCAGAGCTTCACGCTGGTTGGTATGCAGCGAATGGGTTGCAGGAACATCCAGCGACGTCACCAACTTTTCAAAAACGATCTCGCTTTCTTTTAGCCGCGTCTGGTTGATGTCCATCAAGGCGACATGCGCACCCTTCAACGCTTCGCGTTGCAGGACGTCGCCAATGATATTTGTCATAAACACGGTCGAGCCCGCGCCGATAAATGCAATCTTAGGTCCGCTCATGTGAACTCTCTTCTGATTGGGTGTGTTTCGTTTGATTTGCAGGGGTAGGACGCTGGACAGCACATGCCGACCAGTGCCGGTTTGTTCGGAAATCGGGAAGGCATGCGATCCGATTGCGGTTCTTTGGCAGGGGCATCATGCGACAACCTTGAAAGCCGCATCGACAAGTCGGCGGGTGTATTCCTTCTGCGGATTCTCGAGGACGCGGGAGGTGGGGCCGGTTTCGACGACATCGCCGTGCTGCATGACGATCACGTTGTGACACAGCGCTTTGACAACTTTTAGGTCATGGCTGATGAACATATAGCTCAGGTCATGTTTGGCGCGCAGGTCGCGCAGCAGGTCGATAATCTGGGCTTGAATCGACAGATCGAGGGCCGATGTAGGCTCATCCAGGAGGATGAATTCGGGCTTCAGGACCAAAGCGCGTGCGATGGCAAGACGCTGGCGCTGCCCGCCGGAGAACTCGTGCGGGAAACGCTGCATAGCGTCTCTGGGCATCTGCACGTCGTCAAGTGCCTGACCAATCATCTCTTCCCGCTCCGCCGCAGATCCGCCGATGCCATTGACGATCAGCCCCTCCTCCAGGATTTGCCGGACGATCATACGCGGGTTTAGCGACGAAAACGGGTCCTGAAACACGACCTGTATGCGGGTGCGGAACGGCCGCATCTGTTTGCGCGACAACCCGTCGATGCGGGTCCCGTCAAAAGTGACCTGTCCGCCATTCGGTTCCAACAGCCGGATCATAGCCATGCCAAGTGTGGTCTTGCCTGACCCGCTTTCGCCAACAACACCCAGGGTTTCGCCACGCCGAATGGTGGCCGAGATGTCATTAACGGCGACAAGATCGGTGTATTTCCGGCTGAGCAGCCCGCCATGTGCGATGCGAAACGCGACACGCATGTCCTGCGACACCATTAGCGGTGGTGCATCCGGTTCAAGTGGATCAGGCCGGCCCTTTGGCTCGCTTGCGAGAAGGTGGCGGGTATAGGGGTGCTGTGGATCGGCGAAGACCTCTGCGGTGTTTCCGCGCTCAACAACCTCGCCGTAGCGCATGACCACGATCTTGTCCGATGTCTTCTCGACGACGGTCAGGTCATGGGTGATGAGAACGACTGCCATGTTATGGGATTTTTGCAGGTCCTTGAGAAGCGACAGGATTTCCGCCTGAACCGTGACATCCAGCGCCGTTGTCGGCTCGTCCGCGATCAGCAGGTCAGGCTTGTTGGCAAGCGCCATGGCAATCATCACCCGCTGCCTTTGGCCGCCGGACATTTCATGCGGGTATTGGCTCAGCCGGGCTTCGGGGTCCGGCAGGCGCACCTCTTCGAACAGCTTCAGGACCTCGGCCATCGCCTGTTTTTTCGGCATCGGGCGATGCACTTGAATGATCTCGGCAACCTGATCCCCGACACGGTAGATGGGGTTCAACGAGGTCAGCGGTTCCTGAAAGATCATGGAAATCCGATTGCCCCGGATTTCCTGCATCTGAACCTCTGACAGCTCTGAAAGGTCGATGCCGTCAAACCAGATCCGGCTCTCGGCCCCAACGCGGGCATTTTCGGCCAGCATCGACATGATGGCCCGCGCGGTGACGGATTTACCCGACCCGCTTTCACCGACAACCGCCAGGGTTTCGCCGCGCGCGACCTCGTAAGATACGCCGCGTACCGCATTCACGGTGCCATGAACGGTGCGGAAATCGACCACGACGTTTTCGATTTTCAAAAGCGGATCAGTCATTGGAATACGGGTCCATTGCATCGCGCAGCCCATCGCCGAAGGCGTTGAAGGCCAGAACAGAGATCACGATCATCCCTACCGGAGCCATCAACCATGGGGCGGCTGCGAAGGATTGGAAGTCGCGCACCTGGTTCAGCATCGTGCCCCAGCTGACCATCGGTGCTTGTACGCCAACGCCGAGGAACGACAGGAAGCTTTCGAGCAAGATTACTTCGGGGAGTTGGTAGGTCGCCCAAACGATGATGTGTGACGATGTATTCGGCACGATATGACGCCCAATGATCCGCCGATCCGGGGCCCCCACCGCAACGGCTGCACGAACATATTCCATGGAGCGAAGGGAAATGACCTTGCCGCGCAGCTCCCGGCTCAGGTCCGCCCAACGCAGCAGAACAAGGATCGACGCGAACAGGATGAAGACGGTGACCGGATCCGCCCGCCGCGGCAGGATCGCCACCAGAGCAAGATAGAGCGGCAGGTCCGGGAAGGATTTCACGAATTCCACGATCCGCTGCACCAGCATGTCGAACCGTCCACCGAAATAGCCGGACGAGACCCCGACGACGGTGCCGATCACGCAGGAGGCCGCCATGACGAGAAAGCCCATCAAAAGGGTCACGCGCGTGCCTTCGACCATCCGCGAAAACACATCGCGGCCCAGTGAGTCCGTGCCCAGAAGATGGACGAACCCGCCATCACTCGTTCCGATCAGCCGGGTCTCGAATTCCATCCCCAGGAAGGTCCAGGGATCGCCCTGCACGAACAGTGCAAGATCGTGGCGAGCCTCCGGATCAGGCACGAAGGTGATCTCGAATGTGTTCGGGTCCATTTCCTCGGCATAGCCAAGGACATAGGGCCGGGTCAGCCCGCCTTCGGGGGCGATGATGCGCGGCATCTGGGGCGGGCTGTAGATTGCCGCGCGGTCTTTGGTCTCTCCGTCATAGGGGGCGATGAAACCCGAAAAGACGGCCGTGACGACAATGAACAGACACCCGATCAGCCCGACAAGGCCGTATCGGTTGCGCAGGAACCGGCGGCGCACCAGCTGCCAATAGGACAGGCCCGGGCCGGTTGCGGTTTCCGCGTTCATGGTCGCGCGATCGGGCGTGATTGTTGTCATGGGGGTTTTCTCGGTCATCGGGGGCCCCTCAATTCCGGCTGATCGTTGCGCGACGGACCCGCGGGTCGAGAAGCGCAAGCATGAGATCGGCGAACAGGTTGCCCAGCACCAGCAGCACCGCCACCATCATGAAGATCGCTGCCACCACATACATATCGCGATCGCCGACGGCGCTCAGGATCAGGGGGCCGACGGTGGGAATGCCCAGCACGATGGCGATCTCAATCTCGCCCTTGATCATGTAGTCGAAGCGCGTGCCGAGGTTCATGATGACCGGGTGCAGGGCGTTCGGAACGGCGTGCTTGAACAGAACCTTGCGACGGGACAGGCCCTTGGCGCGCGCGGTTTCGATATACTGCATGTTCATCACATCAAGCAGGTTTCCCCGCATCATCCGCGTCGTATAGGCCTGTCCGGCCCAGATCGACACAAGCAGGATCGGCCAGACGTGTTTCAGGAAGTCCCAGAACTTTGCCCAGGTCCATCCGTCCTGAAGGATATACTGGGGCGAATTGATCGCGCCGATGTAAGGCGAGTGCCAGACGATCGCGAGGAAATAGAGGATCACGAGGCTGATCACGAATTTCGGGATGACGATTCCCATAAATGCGATCAGCGTCGCAAGGTTGTCGCCCAGTTTGTATTGGTTCGTGGCGGCATAGATGCCCAGCAGCACCCCAAGCGCCTGACCGATCACCAGCGTCAGTACGGCCAGAAGAAGCGTGCGCGGAAGGCGCGTGCCGATCACTTCGGTCACGGGGCGGTTCTGTTCGAACGACATACCGAAATCGAAATGGAAAACGATATTCTTGAGCCAGGTCAGGTATTGGACTGCAATCGGCTGATCGAGGCCTAGTCTCTCGCGCATGGCTTCTGCCTGGGGCAGCAGCTCGTCATAAGACTTGCCGGTTTGCGCCGCGGTGTTGGCAATCCAACTATCGACGAAGTCGCCGGGTACGGCCTGGATGATCGCGAATGACACAATCGAGATACCCAGCAGAAGGGGGATCGACATGGCAATGCGCTTGGCAAGAAAGACGAGGAAATCCATGGCGGACTCCGTTGTGGCGGGGTCAAATTCTGAACGGGCCACGCGCGGTGCGCGATGGGTGCCCTGCCCCCCTATTCAAGGGGACAGGGCGAGCAACCGGCAAGGGCTTAGTATTCAGCCACTGTGCCAGGGAGGAGCTCTTCGGTCTGCAGGTCGGCGGGGACCCACAGGCGTTCACGGATCACGGCATCTTCGGCCCATTCATACATGAAGACCGGGGTGCCGGGATGCGCGTTGCGGACCCGCTTGTTCACCAGCAGAGCTGCGGGCACCTGAACCAGACCGATGTTGTAGAGGTTCTCTGTGAGGATCGACTGCATCCTATTGGCGATTTCCGCTTGTTCAGCCGCGTCACTGGACGCGTTGAACCGCAGAACGATATCCGCTAGTTCAGCCTCGAACGGCAGAAACTCACGACCATCAGGCCCGGCCAGGTGGAATGCTGGGCAGATTTCAGACGTTGGCAGGTTGCCGCAGGTTTCCCGCGTGGGCACAACAAAACTCACCCGCTGCAAAATCGCTGAGAAGCTGCCTGAGTTGCGGATCGGATCAAAGCTGGTCTCATCTACCGGCGTTGGCAACACGCGAATTCCGATTTCAGCTAACTGCGATGTCACCGCTTCGACCTGCTTGCGGTCGTCATTTCGCTGGGACTTGAAGGTCATGTCGATGACAAGATCTTCGCCCGTGCCTGGCAAGTTCAAGATCCCGTTGCCGTCCGTGTCTTCCAGACCGAGACCGGCCAGAAGCTCGCTCGCGTAACTCTGATTGAACGGAGTAAAGTCAGTCGAAGCCGCATCGTAATAGGGCGAGCCGCTCGCGAAACCACCCATATATGGATAAGCGAATGGACCACGCGCCAAAGCTTGTCCTAGAGCGTCACGATCAATTGCCGAGCTAAGCGCTTCGCGGAAATCGTGCTCGCGGAACAACCCACGCAATTCGGCGTCGTAATCGCTGTCAGCCATGTTCTGGGCGAAGTTCAGTTCGATCCGAAACGCCAGAGTCCGCGGTCCGAAGTTTGCCGTGACCGGCGCGTCTTCATCTTGGCTTTGCTTTAGCGCTTCAACATAGTTGCCGGGGTTTTCCATGTTCGACCAGTCACCGGTACCGGCGACAGCTTGTGTCGTGCGGTCGTCCCAGGTCGTCAATTTGAAATGCATCTCGTTGAGATAGGGCAGCTGGTTTCCGGCTTCGTCCACTTTCCAATAGTATGGATTGCGGCGAAGGATGACCAGCTCGTCAGGACGGTGCTCGACCGGTACCCATGCACCCAAAACTGGAACCGGAACATCACTTGCCGGCATTGCGTTCAGGTAATCGTCGTAGGAAGCATCGGAATTATAAGTCGGATGCGAATCGCGAAGCACATGGCTCGGCCCGGGGCAACCCTGGATATAGGCCAATCCCTCGACCACGGTTTCCGACTGCGGGCTGGGGAAGGTGAATTTGAAGGTATATGCGTCGATGATCTCGAGCGTCGCGCCACCGCCGAAGGACCCGGCCTGAATGCGGCTCGCAACGTTTTCGTCTTCGACGTTGTCGTTCCACCAGAAGGCAATGTCGTCGGTATCGAACGGATCGCCGTCAGACCACTTGACCCCTTCGACGAGGTGCATGGTCAGCTCGGTCATATCCGCGTTCCATTCCCAGGAGCGGGCAAGGTTCGGCAGCGGGCCGGTCTGGTCTTCGGCACGGATCTGCCAACGTGGGCCTTGCCGCACAAGGCATTCCTGAACGGCCATGTTGATGCCGCCCCAGCCCTGATGCTGCCCGGCAAGCCAGTTGAACCCTTCAGGCCGACCGCCGATCACGTGGCGGAAGACGCCACCATATTCACCAATACCGTCGGACATGGCCGAGGTCTTGAAAACAAGCGGTTCCGCCGGCAGTCGATCTTCGACGGGCGGCAGTGCACCGCTTTCAACCAGCGCATCCAGGAACGGCGCCTGATTGTAAGACTCGAGTGCCCGATAGGAATACAGGTCGTCACGACCGATCAGGTCGTATTCCAGACCGGCAAGGCTCTGCTCGGGCGGCATTTCATCGGCATTGGCTGCGGTGATTCCCAGCGCGGCGGCACAAACGCCGCCCAGCAGAAACCCGGTTCGTGTTGCTTTGTGAATCATTGGATGTCCTCCCTTAGACGCCCAATCTGTCGCACGGTCCGGCGACTTGCCGCTTCCGGTTTTTCAACATTCTCTTCCGGTTTTTTTCGTTCACAGTTACAGTTTGATCAGGCCCAAAGCATGGCAACAGCCATATCTCGCCGAAAGGAAAATGGATGCCCCGAAATAGCCGCTCGATCGATGCAACCATCCCCTTTTCGGAATCGGTGGACCAGACGCGCGTTCCCGCCCCCAACGGGTTCATCATCGAACGGCACCGTCCGACCCTTTTCGACACGCCGTTTCACCACCACACGTCGGTCGAGGTGAATTTCCTGCAAGACTGCAGTATGAAGTATTCTTTTTCAGGGCGGACCGCGCATCTTGACGCCAACCGTTTGGTGGTTTTCTGGGGGGCAGCGCCCCATCGGGTTACAGACGTTGTCGGCGAGGGGCGGATCACAAATATTTACCTGACCCTGGGGCAATTCGTCCGCTGGGGGCTGCCGTCCGAACTGGTCAAGGCGATTCTGTCCGGCGAGGTCATCGCTTCTGCAAAACCCGATCCGATCGACGCGCTGCTGATCGACAGGCTCTACAATGAAAGACAACGTGACGCGGCATCCTGGCGAAGGACACATCTTGCAGAGATCGAATGCCGGCTGCGGCGCCTTGCGCTTGATGGATGGTCAACCCTGTTGTCGACACCGCGACAGGCCACGCCCTTTTCGGCAAGGTCGGCGACGATGCGGCAGGTTGAAGCGATGCTTCGGTTCATTTCTGACAACTTTACCCTCCCCATCTCGGTCGAGGACATTGCCGAAGCAAGCAGTTTGTCCCCGGCCCGGGCCGGTCGGATTTTCCGCGATGTCATGACGGTCAGCATCAAGAAGCATCTGACACGGGCGCGATTGTCACATGCCCGAATGCTCTTGATCGAAACCGAGGCGAAAGTGGCCACGGTTGCGCTGGACAGCGGGTTCGCGTCACTTTCCGCCTTCTATGAAGCATTCACCAAGGAACACGGACAATCGCCCGCCAAGTTCCGCCGACAGTCGCAGCGCAGCAATCCCTTTCTTGCGTTCCACAAACAGGACTGAGGATCGTCGACCCAAAACCAATAGCGGTTTTGCTGTTGTGACAGGGACCAATTAGTTGGCTATTTCACAACTTGAAATCTTCTCTGCCTTCGTGGTGCCAACCGAAAAAACTGGCCACGCAATAGCAGTATAGACGTCCGGTTTGTTGTTTTCGACTGACTAAAATGTGTCCGCAGAGAAAGTCCGCTTCCCGCCCATAGCGTCCTTGCTCGGTTCGCCGATTCTGGGCTGGCGGTGTCGAGGTTCCTCGCCGGTCTTGCCGAATTGATATCGCATCTGGGTTTTTGCGCGCAGGTTCTGGAACTCCGCCTTCGCCATTTCGGAATCGGGATGGTCTTCGTCGATGTGATGTAGACTATAGGCGAGTGCACGAATTGCGGCATCTTCACCTGTCATCCCCTTCTGTCGGTCTGCGATCCCCTCCATCGCCTCGAACCTTTGCGCGTCGTTCAATTTGCCATAGTGCGCCTCTGTGGTCGTCATGGACTCCTGCCCGAGGTTTGCTGACAGGGCCTTGCGCTGTTCGGTGGTCAGGGGCCATCGATCCATTTCTGCCGTCATGCAGTGACGCGCCGAATGGGGTGCAATCCTCCCAATACCATCAGGGATCGGCCCCGCTTCTTTGACTATGTGATACAGGCTCGTATTGGCGTCACAGGCAATCCGGAGCTTGTTGCATTCCGTTTTACTAACAATCTTAGTGGTACGCCGATCGCAGTCCGGACAGGTCACAAAGACCATGCACCCGCCGCTTTCGCGGGGCCACAGTTCGAGATCGCCGGGCTCTGGAACGACCACCGCCTTGCAGTGAAGACATTTGAACTCCCCATGGCGCAAGGTTGTCTTTGACCGGACCTTTCTTTCCAGGTGGAACCGCGCGAGTTCACTGCCGCGAAACAGCTGCGGCCCCGGCCCCGGGGACGACCGCAGCCCATCGCGCCAGGAAGGCAAGGAACTCATCGATATGCCGACGCCGTGTCCGGCCGGTGAACCGGCGAGCTCCTGGCAGAATGCCGTCCTTCTCCCAGCGCCAAACTGTCGTCCGGCAGACACTGAGAACCTTCATCACCTGCCGGACGGTCAGATACGTGACCCCTTCGGGCAGCCCATGGAGCGCCGCGGGCCGCTCGGGCGCTGGTTCGTCAGCTCTGCCGGCCGCGGGCGCCGACTGAAAGTTCAGTTCAAATTGGGAAGTCTTCTTCTTGCACGACAGGCTTGATCACTCTCTGGAAGACCAAGCGCATCATGCGCTTTATGCATCTTGGCCGACTCCACGACGCATCTTCACAAACACCTCGCGCCAACCTGAACAAAGGAGAAACAACCCGAACGGTCACGCCAAGGACCAATTCAACATCGACCAGAAAATGTGGGGCCACATTTGGGTCTGCCCCAGTCACGACATGCAAAACCGAAACCAATCAGTATCTTAAATGAAGTAATGGCGGGGCAAACGAGATTCGAACTCGTGGGGCGCGTCTAAAAAGAGTCTCAAAACTGCCTCCAGCAGGCGGACGTCCAAGGCCCGCGCTCCTCGAACCGGACAAGGTAAACAGAGCACCTCGCTCCGAGGACATTTGCCAGAGTGCCTCGGACCTTGGACCCAAACGAAATTAGGAAACGAATTTATAGAGGACCTATCAAACAAGGGCCTTTCTGACGCGCAGGGGGGCTTGATTAGGGGGCTGCCCTCCCAGCGAAGACGTCGTTCCAGCTGCTTGATAGCCCAAGTAACCCCCGAAGGCTTTCAATACATTGAGAAGGATCGCGCGCTGTCCGTGGATCGTTATAGGCTCTCCAAAAAAATGACATCTCGCAATGCCACCCCGAGCTGATCGATCTCGAGCAGTCAATCATTGAGCCGACTCGAAAGAACAGGCTGAGGGGTGCGCGACGGACAGCCTCAGCCGCTGGGGGGGCAAAATGGGGGACAGAAGATTTCATAGTAAAAAAATAATTAATATTTACAATTACTTATTTGATTTAAATGGCGGAGGAGGTGTCCGACAACATCACGAACAACTCTGATCAACTTGTTGCTTTAAGGTCTTTTTTTGAATCTACGCGCTGCAGTTTGTGTAGCATAATGTGCAGCAAGTGATCTGCTTCTCGTAATGCTCCGGGATATTGAGCGAGTTGGCGCGCAGAGAGTTCTCCATCCCCCTCTTCGCTGCCTCGCCCTAGCCTTCGATCTCAGAGGGCGACAGATCGAACGACCGGCTTGCCTCGGCCACCGTCGTCTCGCCCTGGATGATCTCGATCACAAACGCCGTCTTCCGCTTCGCCGTCCACCGTTTGATGTTCTCGTCCATCCTTATGCTCATCGCTACCCTCTGCCGCGCTCGCCTTCGAGCCGAGCGGCAGGCAGTCCGGTTTCCGAGGTTCCTATCCAGGTGACCTGCGCCCCACGGGCGTCGATTTCGTCAGCAATCGCATCGAGAAACCGCGCTCGGTCCTCACGGCTGGAATATCCGTACGCCCAGAAAGCATCCTCGGCCGCCAAGCAGGCACGATCCACGAGGCCGGGAGTGCCGACGGCATAGTCGAAAGCATCGCCGGAGGCAGGTTCGGATTTGAAGGTGCTGTCGCCTGCGACCCATTCGCCGGCGATCAAGTGTTTGCCATGTGGCTGGAAGGCTTCATCGAGCATCATTATATCCTTTCATATCAGACCGTTGACGGTCAGAAATCGGGTCAGCTTGCCCTGTTGTGTGTCGGTGAGAGGCCACGCCGCGGGCGGCCGCGTCGATCCGCAATCCTGCCCAAGCGCCTGCAGCGCAGCCTTCACGCCAGTGACATTTGTGCCGTTCAGTTCTTCGGCGCGGATATCCTCGAAGTCGCGCATGTCCCGGATCAGGGCATTGGCGGTTTCGTAGTCACCCCCGTCCAGAGCGGTATGAATTGCGACCGAACGCTCTGGCCAGACGTTGATAAGGCCCGAGGTGAAGCCGCGCGCGCCGACGGCGTAGAGCGGCGGGGCCCAGACCTCGGCCAGGCCGCCAACCCAGACGATGGACGGATCACAGGCCGCCCTGGCCTCGGCCAGTTTCAGCGGGTTCGGGGTCGCCCATTTAACCCCCTTCACGCCGGGCAGGGCGCAGAGGTCGGCGATCGCCTTTGTGCCGATGGCGTCGTTGCGGAGGTAGAGCATCATTGGCAGGCCGCCGGACGCATCCGAAACGGCTTTGACGTAATCAACCGTACCACGGGGAGCGACGAATGGGTCGGGCGGCTGGTGGATCATCAGCGCCGTTGCCCCCGCATCGGCCGAGGCTCTGGCGAGCCGGCATGCGTCGCGGATACCGCGCCCGACACCGGCGAGAACCGGCGCCCGGTCCCCGACCATCTGGACGACGTTCTGCGCCATAATGATGGCCTCATCCGTGGCTAGCGCGTAGAATTCACCGGTGTTGCCGTTCACAACGGGAATGTGAACACCGGCGGCAAGGGCGCGGTCGATGATCGGCGATAGCCTTTCCGGCGCGATATCGCCCTCATCGTCATAGGGCGTCACCAGAATGCCGGAGATGCCGGTGAGCGCCGTGTCGAGATCGTGAGCCATAAGCCCTCCTATGGAATGTCAGGGTGTGCCGATGACCCGGCACAAGCTGCACATGATCGAGCCGGTGGTGCCGTTACCGATACGCCGGAGCATAGACCAGCGCGGACGGCGGACCGGAAATACAGTTCTGCGCTGGTATCGCGGGCGCCCGCCGCAGGGCGTGAATGGCGACTTTTCCGCCCTACCTGCCCTTCTTCGCCATCCAGGCCTCAAAGTTCTTCTGGTTCTCTTCCTTGGTGCAAGGATAGAGGCCTATGATCGGCGTGCCGTTCAGGACCTCTTCGAGCACGAAAGCCTCAAAATCCTCCATGCCCGCGCAGACCTCGGCGATCTCTTCGGCCAGGTGCGCCGGGATCACCATCACGCCGTCGCCGTCCCCCACCAGCACGTCGCCCGGAAACACCGCGACCTCGCCGCAGGCGATCGGCACGTTGATGTCAAGCGCCTCGTGCTTGGTCAGGTTGGTCGGCGCGCAACGGCCGGCGCAATAGGCCGGCATGTCGAGCCGGCCGATGCCGTCGAAATCGCGGAATCCCCCGTCCGACACGACACCGGCGCAGCCGCGCACCGCCATCCGGGTCACGAGGATCGACCCGGCGGTCGCCGCGCTGGCATCGCCGCGCGCATCCATCACCAGGATTTGCCCCGGCGGGCAGGTCTCGACCGCGACGCGCTGCGGATGATCGGCGTTGCGGAACACCTCGAGCGGGTTGCGATCCTCGCGCGCCGGGATGTAGCGCAGGGTAAAGGCCTGCCCGACCATGTTCTCGGCCTTCGGCGACACCGGTCTGACGCCCTGGATGAACTGGTTACGCAGGCCGCGCTTGTAAAGCTGCGTCGCGATCGACGCGGTGGAGATGCGCTTGTACCGGGCGCGGGTTGCATCGGAAAGCGTGTAGTCGGTCATGATGGGCCTCAGAAGATATCGGGTTCGCCGGCGGTCTTGCCGAAATCGGATTGCAGGAAGTCGAAGTCGCAGCCCTGATCGGCCTGCGTGACATGTTTCGAGAACATCCAGCCCCAGCCGCGTTCGAACCGCGGCTCGGGCGCCGTCCAGGCCTTGCGGCGCTCGGCCAGCTCGGCCTCGGAGACCAGCATGTCGAGCCGCCGGTTCGGCAGGTCGAGCTTCACGATATCGCCGGTCCTCAGCAGCGCCAGCGGCCCGCCGACATAGCTTTCCGGCGAGACATGCAGCACGCAGGCGCCGTAGGAGGTGCCCGACATCCGCGCGTCCGAGATCCGCAGCATGTCGCGGTGGCCCTGCTTGATCAGCGCCTTGGGGATCGGCAGCATGCCCCATTCAGGGAAACCCGGGCCGCCCAGCGGACCGGCATTGCGCAGCACCATGACCGTGTCGGGCGTCACCTCGGCGGTCTCGTCATCGACGAATTTCTTCATCTCCGGATAGCTGTCGAACACCACGGCCGGGCCTTCATGGACGTGGAACTTCGGATCGCAGGCCGCGGGCTTGATCACCGCGCCGGTCGGGCAGAGATTGCCCTTGAGCACCGCGAGCGAACCCTCGTGATAGACCGGGTTCGACAGCGGGCGGATCACGTCGTCATTGTAGACCTCGGCGCCTTCGAGGTTTTCGCCCATGGTCTTGCCGGTGACCGTCAGGCAGGACAGGTCGAGCCGGTCCGCGATCTGCTTCATCAGCGCGCGCAGGCCGCCGGCGTAATAGAAATCCTCCATCACGTAGTCCTTGCCGGAGGGCCGGACATTCGCGATCAGCGGCGTGGTCCGCCCCAGCTCGTCCAACTCCTCGAGCTGCATCGGAATGCCGGCGCGGCGCGCCATGGCGATCAGGTGCACCACCGCATTGGTCGAACAGCCGGTGGCCATCGCGACGATGGCGGCGTTGCGGCAGGCGCCGGCGGTGATGATCCTGTCGGGTGTCACATCCTCCCAGACCATTTCCACGATGCGACGGCCGCAGGCGGCCGACATGCGCTGGTGGTTGCTGTCGACCGCCGGGATCGAGGAGGCGCCCGGCAGGGTGATCCCCATGGCATCGGCGATCGCCGTCATGGTCGAGGCCGTGCCCATGGTCATGCAGGTGCCGGCGGAACGCGCGATCCCGCCCTGCACGCCCAGCCACTCCGCGTCCGAGATGTTCCCGGCGCGTCGCTCGTCCCAGTATTTCCAGGCATCCGAACCGGAGCCCAAAATGCGCCCGGCATAGTTGCCGCGCAGCATCGGCCCGGCGGGCAGGTAGATCAACGGCACCCCGGCCGAGATGGCGCCCATCACCAGGCCCGGCGTGGTCTTGTCGCAGCCGCCCATCAGCACCACCCCGTCAAGCGGATGGCAGCGGATCATCTCCTCGGTCTCCATCGCCAGCATGTTGCGGTAAAGCATGGAGGTCGGCTTGGTGTTGCTTTCGTCGACCGACAGCGCCGGCATCTCGACGGCGAAGCCGCCGGCCTGCGCCACGCCGCGCTTCACGTCCTGAACGCGATCCTTGAAATGCGCGTGGCAGGTGTTGAGCTCCGACCAGGTGTTCAGCACGCCGATCACGGGCTTGTCGCGGAAATCCTCTTCCGAATAGCCCAGCTGCATCATCCGCGACCGGTGGCCGAAGCTGCGCAGGTCGTCGGGCGCGAACCAGCGCGCGGAACGAAGGTCTTGTGCGGTCTTGCGTGTCATGCCGGTTATCCCGTGAGAGCGAAGGTCAGCCAGACCAGAAGCCCGGTCAGGATCAGGCCGAAGAACTCGGGCCAGTTGCCGAAGTCGTAATGATCGCGCGCCTCCTCGGCCTCGAATTCGGGCGCAGAGATGTCTTCGTCCTGCTTTGTGAGATGATCGTCGGACATGCTTGGCCTCCTTAGTCCAGCATCGACGGCAGCCAGAGCGCCAGGTCGGGAATGAAGAGCACGATGAACAGACCCAGCGCCTGCAGCCCGATGAACGGCAGCACGGCGACAAAGATGTCCTGCAGCTCGACACCTTTCGGGGCGACCGACTTGAGGAAGAAGCAGGCCGGTCCGAACGGCGGCGACAGGTAGTAGATCTGGATGTTCATCGCGAAGTGCACGCCGAACCAAACCGGGTCGAAGCCCAGGTCCACGACGACCGGCGCGAAGATCGGCACGGTGATGAAGATGATCGCGATCCATTCCAGGAAGGTGCCTAGCACCATCACGATCAGCATCATCACGACGATCACCATGATCGGCGCCAGGTCGAGCCCGGTCAGCAGCCCGCGCAGGAAGTCGCCGCCGCCGATCCGGTTGTAGATCCCGATCAGCGACACCGCCCCGAGGACCAGCCAGATGATCGACCCGACGGTCAGCACCGTCTGGCGCATCGCATCGCGCGCCATCTTCCATTTCAGCTCACCGCGGACCGCGGCTACGACCAGCGCGCCGACCGCCCCGACCGCGGCGGCTTCGGTCACGGTCGCGACCCCGGAATAGATAATCCCCAACACCGCACCAATCAGAAGGCCGGGTAGCACGACACCCTTGAGGAACTTGAGGCGCTGAAAGAATGGAAGACCGGTTTCTGGAATGTCGTAGATCGGGGCCATCGCGGGGTTCATGCGCACACGTACCAGAATGTAGGTGATGTACAGCGAGGCGAGGATCAGCCCCGGCACGGCGGAGGCGGCGAAGAGCTTGGTGATCGAGACCTGCGCGGCCAGGCCGTAGATGATCAGCACGACCGACGGCGGGACCAGCGTGGCCAGCGCGCCGGCGGCGCAGATGATGCCGATCGACAGATGCTTGTCATAGCCAAGCCGCAGCATCTGCGGCAGGGCGATCAGGCCCAGCATCACGATCTCGCCGCCCATGATGCCCGACATGGCGGCCAGCACGACGGCCACGATGCAGGTCTGCACGCCGACCGAGCCGCGAAAGCGTCCTCCCATGATCGCCATCGAATCGAACAGCGACTTGGCGATGCCGGATCGTTCCAGCACGTTCGCCATGAAGACGAAGAACGGCACCGCGATCAGTTCGTATTTGTGCAGCACCTCGCTGACATTCGCCGCGACGATGAAGAACCCGGCGCGCTCCCCGAAATACAGGATCGCCGTGGCCAGCGAAACCGACAGCGTGGTGATGCCCAGCGGGACACCGACCGCCATCAGCGCCAGCAGCGCCGCGACGATCAGAAGAGTGATGATTTCAATGCCCACCGGTTGCGTCCTTCTCGGTGTGTTGGAACCAGCGGATGATGTTCGCCAAAAGCTGCGCCAGGTAGAGCAGGCAGCCGGTGACGATCAGCACCTTGAAGATGGTCGGCTGGATCGAGTTCAGCGCGGTGCCCGCATATTCGGTGCGCGACAGAACCTTGGCCGCCGGCCCCCAAAGCGCCATGGTCAGCACCAGCACGGCGCCGAAGGCGATCAGCAGCTGCAGCAGCCGGAACATGCGCCAGACCTTCGGCCCGACGACGATCTCCAGCATCGTGATCGAGATGTGGCGGTTGCGCTCGGTGACGAAACCGACCGACATGACCCAGGCCGTGGCGCAAAGCGTCATGGCCAGTTCGGTCGACCAGACCGTGGGGCTGTCGAAGCCGTAGCGCAGCACGACCTCGAGCGCCGAGATGGCGATCGCACCCTCCTACATGACGCGCGTCCTGCGGTTGACGCTGCTTGCACCGGAGATTGTCGAGGCGATCCTGGACGGGAAGCAGGGCCCCGCGGTGACGCTGGCGCGGGGATTGGAGCCGTTCCCGCTTGAGTGGGAGGAACAGCACGCACCGTCACGCTGACCGCCGTGACTCGGCCGACAGCAATTGTTGGCAAGTCTGCGAACCTGGTCTGCCCTCGATGCGCTGTTTTCTACGACTTGCGGCTTCGGCGACCGAGTTATCCACGTGCGGTCCGGCGAAGGTACGGCATTAGGAACGGCGAGACGACGCTGAGGACTGCGGCAGCGAGAAGGAGACCCGAGATCGGCCGAGTGAAGAATGGCAGGATGCCCTCGTCGGTGTAGGTCATGCCGCGGCGCAGGTTGAGTTCCAGCATGGGCGCGAGGATGAAGGCCAGGATGAACGGTCCGATGGGCAGGCGCAGCCGGTCCATCGAAAGGCCGAGCGCAGCGAAGCCGAGCAGCAGGACGTAATTGAACGCAGTCGACGAACCGACGAAGACGCCCATGAAGCCCAGCACGACGATGGCGGGGTAGAGATAGTGATAGGGAATCTTCAGGATCGCCGGAAACAGGCGCATTCCCCAGAATTGCAGGGCAAGAACCAGGATCGCCGAGATCAGCGCCGTGAGGAAAAGCGCATAGACGATCTCGGGGTTGTTGTTGAACAGCAAAGGGCCGGCCTGGACGCCGTGGATCATCAACCCGCCGAGGAGGATCGCGGTGACGCCGTCTCCGGGGATGCCGAGGGCGACCATGGGGATGAGGGCTCCGCCGACCGAAGCGTTGTTCGAGGTTTCTGAGGCGAAGACGCCGTCGATGCAGCCCTTGCCGAACTTCTCGGGGTGTTTCGAGGCGGATTTGGCCTGGGCATATGCAACCATGTTCGACAGCGCCGCGCCCATTCCGGGCAGGAAGCCGATCCAGAGGCCAATGGCGAAGGAGCGGATCATGTTCCAGACGTTATCGCGGTATTCCTGAAGGGTGACGCCGAAGCCCTTGATGTCGCTGACATCGACCTCGGGCACCTGCTGCTGTCCGGCGGCGTGGTCCTGGACGATCTGCTTCAGGGCGAAAAGGCCCAGCATCAGCGGGATCAGATCGAAGCCGCCCGACAGGTAAATGTTGCCGAAGGTGAAACGGGCATAGCCGTCGATGGGAGCGAATCCGACCGAGGCAAGAATCAGACCGAGGGCCGCCGCGGCGAGGCCGTGGAAGACGCCGTCGCGGGACAGCGCGGCGACCAGCGAAATGGCACAGAAGCCGAGCGAGAAATATTCCCAAGGTCCCATCTTCAGGGCGAGGCGGGCCATGACCGGGGACAGTGCCATGGCGATCAGGATCGACAGGAAGGTGCCGACGAAGCTTGCCGTGATGGCGGCGCCAAGGGCCTTCACCGCCTGGCCGTTGCGGGTCATCGGGTAGCCGTCGAACGTGGTCGCAATGGCCGAGGGCGAGCCGGGGATGCCGAGGAGGATCGAGCCGATCATAGCGCCCGAGACCCCGCCGACCCAGATCGAGACCAGCATGGCGAGGCCGGTCTCGGCCTGCATGCCGAATGTCAGCGGCAGAAGGAGCGCGACGCCGAGGCCGCCCGACAGGCCGGGGATGGCGCCGAGGACGATACCGAGCGCGGTCGAGATCAGGATGATGAGCAGCGTCAGCGGCTGGAGCAGCGTGCCGAAGCTGGAAAGGATGTCCTGCATAGGGCGGCCTCAGAAGATCATGCCGGTGGGCAGAAGTGTGTTGAGCATGGTGGAGAAAACCAGGTGAACGGCGCCGGTTACGGCGAGCGCGTAGACTGCCCCGCGCCAGGGCACACGGCGGCCGGCGCCGGCGAAGACGTGATAGAAGGCGTAGACCATGATCGGGGTCGCGACGTAGTAGCCGAAGATCCACAGGCCGAGCGAATAGGCGACCATCAGGCCGAACATCAGGGTGCCGCGGGTGAGGGCGCCGCGGTCCGGGCCGGGCTTCGCCTCGGCGGCGGATTTTACCAGCAGCATCCCTAGCCCGCAGAGGATCAGGATCGTGAAGCCGATCATCGGGAACAGCTTCGGCCCGGGATCGTCGTTGAAAGTCCGCACGCTGATCTGCATGGTCACCCCAATGCCGGCGAGACCGAAGGCGATAAGCCCGGCGCCCAGTGGCTTGTCCATGTTCATTTCGGTTCTCCCCGGGGTGTGCGGGGGCCAGGTGGCCCCCGCCAGTCTTCGGTCAGCGCGCGAGGCCCAGTTTCTCGGCCAGCGCGGCGATCTTCTCGTCCTCGGCCTTCATCATCGCATTGGCCGCGTCCACGTCATAATAGACGAAGACGCTGTCGGCCTTGGCCAGAGCTTCTTGCGCGGTAGCGTCGTCGGCCATGCCGGCGGTGGCGGCGTTGATCTCGGCGACGAGCGCGGGGTCCATATCCGGCGGCCCCCAGAGCACGAGCGGCGCCAGCCAGCTGACGTTCACGCCCTGCTGGATGCAGGTTTCGTATTCGGGGTAGGCCGGGTGCGGCTCGGGGTCGAGTAGGCACAGCACCTTCATGTCGCCGGCCTGTTCGTACTGCTTGGCCGAGCCGGCGCCGAGGTTGCCCATCTCGATATGGCCACCCTGGATCGCGGCGACCTTGTCGACCTCGGCCGAGGCTTCCAGCAGCTTCAGATCCACGTCCTCGTTCCTCATGATGAGGCCGGCGATGAAGTGCGTGGTGCGGCCCAGCGAGACGGCGACGGTGCGCTCGCCGGGGTGGGCGCGGGCGTCCTCGACGAAGTCCTTCATCGTGTTCCAGGGGGCATCGGGGGCGACGGCATAGACCTGCGGGGCGTAGTTTTGCGCGATGCCGATGGTGGTGAAGCTGTCCAGCCCGATGTCGCTGTGACCGGTATGATAGCCGGCGAGCAGGCCGGTGTGGTTGTAGAGGATCGTGTAGCCGTCGGGCTTGGCGGTCATCACCTGATTATAGGCGATTGCCCCACCGCCGCCATCGACGTTGACGACAACTACGTCGCCGCCGGTCTGACGGCCGAGGTAATCGGCGAAGATGCGGGCCATCACATCGGTGCCACCGCCGGGCTTCGAGGGCACGATCAGTTGGACGGTCTTGTCGGGCCAGCCTTCGGCAAGAGCGGGGGAGGCGGCAAGTGTCAGGGCCAGACCGGCAAGGGCTAGGGATTTCATATGGGTTCTCCGGGTTGGTGTTGGGCGAAGCGGCTTGTGAGCCAGTCGAAGATGATCCTGCGCGCCTCTTCATGGCGCGGGCGGGCGGTGACGACCCAGCCGTGGTCGCAGTCGTCGAACTGGCGGATGTCGACGTCGACGCCGGCGTCTATGAGTTTGGCGGCGTAGCGCCGGGCCTCGTGCCTGAGCGGGTCGAGGCCGGCGATCAGAAAAAGCGCGGGGGGCAGGCCCTGAAGCGCCTCGGTCCGTGCCAAGACGGGCGACAGGAGCGGGTTCATCAGGTTCTCGGGGACTTCGGCATAAAGGACGTTGAAGGCGTCCATGCGCCAGGCAGGCATGACGCTGCGCGGATCGAGCTTGTCCTCGGGCGGGGTGACACCATCGGTGAAGGGATAGTCGAGGACCTGCCCGCAGACCCGGAAGGAACCGCTTTCGGCCGCCATGATGCAGATCGCAGTGGCGAAGTTGCCGCCTGCCGAATGGCCGCCGATGGCGATGCGGGCGGGGTCGATGCCAAGGGTCCCGGCATTCTCGAAAGCCCATTGCGTGACGTCATGGCACTCATTGAGGCCCGCTGGGAACGGGTGCTCGGGGGCTAGGCGATAGTCGACGTCGAGCACAAGCGCGCCGGTGGCCAGCGCGGTCTGGGCGCAGAAGATCGTGTCGCGCTTGTGATAAGGCCGGACAAAGCCACCGCCGTGGAAGTTGATGTAGAGGGGACTGTTTTCGGTCCGGTCAGGCGGAGAGACGCGTATGACACGCGCGGGACCGATGCGAGTAGGCACCGACAACTCGTCTACGGTGCAAGCGGCGAGGTCGGCTTCCATCTCGGGAGTGATGATCGGCGGCATCAGGGTGCCGCCGCGCAGTTCCTCGGCCACTTCGAGACGCTGCGCCGGGGTCATGTCGAAATCGTATTTCATGCCGCCTGTCCCATCAAAGCGCGGACCTGGGCGATGCGCCCGTCGATCAGGCGGGGCCAGATCGCGGGGTCGAGAAACGGATTGTGGCCGGGGCGGATGTCGCCGACCTTCTCCATCATGCCGACCTGCGTGGGGTGCGAGCCGAGCGTGATCTCGACCGGGATCTGGCGAACCTTCAGCATCGCGGCGAGGTAGTCGTCGCGGGACGAGCGCGGCAGGCCGGACTTGGCCAGAAAGTCGTCGCCCAGCGTGTTCAGCCCGACGCCGCCGTGCAGGCCGCACAGGTGACCGCCGGCATCGAAGAAGAACGAGGTGGTGCCGGGGGTGTGGCCCGGCGTCAGGACGGTGCGGATGCTGCGGTCACCCAGGGTCACAGGCGTTATTTCGTCATAGAAGGCGTCGGGGATGAATGTGCCGAAGGGATAGCCCTCGTCGAAGATCATGTCCGGACGCGCCTGCATGAAGGCCCAGTCCTCACGGCTGATCATCACCTTTGCATCTGACGCTTCGTGCAAGGCACGGACGCCGCCGAGGTGGTCATAGTGCATGTGCGAGATCAGGATCAGCCGGAGGTCGGCGGGGTCGAAGCCGAGCTTTCGGATGCTCTCGAACACCAGATAGACCTGCGGCTGCATCGTGGTGTCGATGAGGATCAGGCCCTCGGAGGTTTCGATCAGATAGGCGCCGACCCAGTTGTTGCCGACATAATAAGTGCGCGGGGCGACCTCGAAGGGGTCGACGGCGACTTCCCAGGGACGCTCGCAGCCTTGTTGCAGGCCCTCGAACGGGTCGCTCGGAAGCGGGGGCAAGGGAGTTCGGGGCATCGGGCTGCCTGTTGTCTGGAGGGGCCGGAAAGCGGGGGGCGCAATGCCCCCCGCAGCGGATCAGTTGGCGAGGCCGAGCATCTTCGCCGTAGCCCCGATGCGCTGGTCGGCGGCCATCAGGCGCTCCCGGCTGGGCTCGACGCCCATGGGCGAGATCGGCAGGCGCATCGAGGCGAGCTGGTCGGAGATCGCCGGGTCCGACAGGACCGCATCGAAGGCGGCGTTGATGGCCTGAACCGTGCCCTCGTCCATGCCCGTTGGTCCCATCACCAGGAAGTCGAGGCCGTAGACCGCGTTGCCGTAGCCGAGTTCGGAGGCAGAGGCATAGTCCGGGGCGTTCGGGTCACGCTCGGGCGAGCCCGAGATGGTGGCGAGGATGCGCAGGTCGCCGGTTTCTACATATTGCAGCGTGCCCGGCGTGTTGATGAGGGCGGCGTCGATCTGCTCGCCCTGAAGCTGGACCAGTTTGTCGGCATCGCTGCCGGCCTCGACCACGCGGAAGGCGGCGTCGCTGTCCATCGCAATCAGCCCGGCCATGAAGTGGGTCGAACCGCGCAGCTGCACACCAAGGGTGATCTTGTTCGGGGTCTCCTTCGAGGCCGCGACGAGGTCGTCCATCGTCTGGTAGGGCGAGGTGGCGTTGACGGCGAGCGCGTAGGAGCCGCCGACCGGCAGGGCCGCGATCAGCGTGAACTCGTCGATCGGCGAATGCTGGTACCCGCCGGTGTGATAGGTCGACAGAAGGCCCGAATGATAGAACAGAAGATGGGTGCCGTCGGGATCGGCGGTGCGGATCTGCTCGGCGGCGATGGCGCCGCCGCCGCCGTCCACATTCACCACAACGAAGTTGCCGCCGGTCTTCTCGGCCAGCGCGCCGGCGATCACCCGCGCCGCGGCATCGGTGCCGCCGCCGGGCTTGGCGGGGACCACGAGCTGAATGTTGCCTGAGGGCCAGTCGGCGGCCAGGGCGAGGGCCGGGACGCATGCGAGGCCTGCGGCCGCGACGAGGGCCTTCAGGACGCCACGCCGCCCGGGCGCGGCAAGGTGTTGCCGGTGCATAGAGAATCCTCCCAAATCTCTTTCTGCGGCCAAGGTTATTGACTTTGGCCATAGGCTGATAATTCTTTGTGAGGCCTACTCATAATCGATGCTTATGCATGTCGCTGCCCGCTTCCGCCATCCTGTCGCGCCTGCAATCGCGCCTGAAGCTGCGCCATATCCAGGCGCTTCTGGCTTTGGCCGAGCTTCGCAGCATGGGGCGGGCCGCCGAGGCGCTGGGGATGACCCAGCCAGCGATGTCACAGCTTGTGGCCGAGATGGAGCGGCTGATCGAAGCGCCCCTGTTCCTGCGCCATTCGCGCGGCGTCGATCCGACCGAGACCGCGCAAGATCTGCTGCCCATCGCCCGCCGCATCGTATCGGCCACCGAAGAAGGGGCCGAACGCATCGCGTTACGTCAGCGCCGTGATGGGGGGCTGGTGCGCGTCGGCTCGACCGCCGCGGCCACCGGGGCGCTGCTGGACCGGACCTTGCCGATCTTCGGCCGCAGCCATCCTGGGGTGCAGGTGCAGGCGGCGACCTTGATCGGCCAGTCGCTGGATGCCGCCTTCGCCTCGGGCGAATACGACATCGTGTGCTGCCGGCATCGAGAGGTTCTGCCCGATGGCTGGACCTTCGTGGCCTGCGCCGAGGACGACCTCGTGCCGGTCTGTGCCCCGTCCCATCCGCTGGCGGGAAAGCTGCACGTCACTAGGGCCGAGCTCGGCCGGCAAACCTGGCTGCAGAACCATGTCTCGACCGTGGCCCGCCGCGCCTTCGACGACCTCGTCGCGCGCGAGGGCTGGACCGATGTTCGCGAGGTTCATATCCAAACTCGCGTCGCGCTGTTGATCTGGTCGATGCTGCGCGGCAGCGACTATGTCACCCTAGTGCCACGCTCGGTCGCGATGCCGTTCCTGTCCGAGGGGCTGCTGTCCGAGTTGCCCACCCAGCTGGGTCTGCAACTGGGACCCCTGGGTTATCTGTGGCGCCCCGAACATGCCGGACCTGCCACACGCCACTTCGCGAATGCTCTTGCCGGAGATTGACATGGATCTGATCGACCGAATTCCCGCCCCCGTACTTGCCCACAGCCTGTTGTGGGAGGCGCTTGTCGATATCGCCGAGATGCGTCCGCTCGGCATCGGGCCATTGGGCGAGCGCCGGATCGTCCCGATCCTCGGCGGTGAGTTCCGGGGCGGGCCCGGGCACGAGTGGTTGCGCGGCACCGTCCTGCCCGGCGGCGCCGACCGCCAGCTCGTCCGCCGCGACGGCGCAAAGGAACTGGACGCGCTTTATGAAATGGAGGTGCTGGACGGCACCGTCCTGACCATCCGCAACCGGGTCATCGTCGACGAGACCGTCCCCGGTCCGCGCTACGCGCTGTCCCGCATCGAGGTTTCGGCGCCGGACGGCCCCTGGAGCTGGCTCGGTCGCCGCCTGATCGTCGGCACCCTGCAAAGCGCCCGCCCGGGACGAGCCGCCGTCCTGATCCGCGCTTGGCTCATGGAAACCACTTGAGAATACTGAGATACTACGAGCGTAAATTTCAGGCACTCGGCTCCGTACAGCGAAATTTCGCGCTGGGTCCCGACATTCCCAATTGGCGAGCCTGATTCCTCAAGAGGACGCAGGCCGGCGCAGCTTTCTAAGATCAACGAATGGTCGATTTATGTTCCAACTGACCGAACGCGACTGGCGTCGAAGTGTTCAGGTTGCGCTCCAGGAAAGCGCCTATTTTCCATCGGCTTACAAAGAATTCACCAAATCCACGCAGTCATCAGCTTCAGAGAATATCGGCCCGGAGAGAACGATTTTGGCCCACGGCGGCGCAGCAAGGTGAACAGCCGGTACCGCATAACCCCCGAAAACAACGGAAAAATCAGACCGCTGCCGGATCGGGAGACAGCTTTCGCAGGGGCAAGTGGCGGAGACGAAGGGATTCGAACCCTCGAGACGGTTTCCCGCCTACTCCCTTAGCAGGGGAGCGCCTTCGACCACTCGG
>JAUIDM010000332.1 GCA_030428915.1 Alphaproteobacteria bacterium
ACGCACGCGCACGCTGGACGGCACCCTGCGTACGAAGTTCCAGCAATGGTATCCGGGGATGAAGCCAGACGGAGATCAGAAAATGGCAGCATGATTGCCCCACGCTTTGGGGTACTCTCAAGAAGTTCGCGTAACAGGCCCGAGCGTGCATATTTGATCGTTTGATGGGACAAAAGGCGTACAAACTATGCGCCTGAACGCTGCAGGTACATGACGACGTTTTCGGCGGGGAACTTGAAGCCTCGGCCATCGGAGACGCGTTCTGCGCTGATCGGATATTTTGGCCTGTTTGGATTGATGGCGACGATGCGGAAGAGTTCATCCTTCGATCGGAAGGTTCGGCCATGATCCTCGGGCTCCAAGCCAAAATGAGGCGCGAGCACCTCGAACAGGGCCTTCTCTGGTGAGTAGATCTCGCCGCTCTCTTGCGGGATGCCGACGCGGAAGCTGATCTCGAAGCTATGGCGCAGATCGATATCCGAGAGATCCCCGCCTTCGACCGTCAGCCCGTGGGTTTCTGCCACGGCGAGGCAGGCCTTCATCATGTCCCGGCGCAGCCGGTCGCAAAGCTCTGGGGTCAGGTTGCGTGGTGGTGGGACCTTGGCCCCTGTTTGCACAGGCGCTTTGGGCGCGGAAGGCTGTCGCTTGCGTGGGGGCTTTTTCATGCAGTCCGCCCCTCAATGATATCATTGCCCGTCAGCATTTCAGCCTTTGCTTTATAGACAGTACCGCGCGAGATCCCCATTTCGCGGGCAATTTCCGTTGGAGAGAGGCCTGCACCAAGCTTGGCCTGAATGGTGGCCATGTCGATCGTGGGTGGGCGACCGCGATAGACCCCTTTGCGTTTCGCGGCCTTGATCCCTTCAGCCTGCCGCTCGCGGCGGAGATTGGTTTCAAATTCCGCAAAGACGCCAAGCATGTCAAAGAACGCTTTGCCCGTCGCCGTGGAGGTGTCCACGGGCTGCTCGGTGGCCGCCAGATGCGCGCCCTTTTCTTTCAGCCGCGCAACGATGGTCTGAAGATCCTGCATTGAGCGGGCAAGCCGGTCGATCCGCGTCACCACCAGGGTTTCGCCTGGGTGAATAAAGTCGAGGATGATTTTCAATTCAGGGCGGCCTTCAAGCGTCGCGCCACTGCGCTGTTCTTGGCGCACCATCCCACATCCTGCGGCTGTCAGCGCCTCAATTTGGGCATCGAGGTTCTGATCGACGGTCGATGTTCGGGCATAGCCGATTTTGGGGCTCGATCTGTTCATTTTGGGTGTGCCTCTGAGATGATGTGTTCATTATCTCGAAACGGACCCAAAGTGAACATAAAAATGAGTGCTTCCGCTGTTCATGCCTTGCGTTACTTTGGGTACACTCATAGTAACGCTCAAGCCGCGATACGCTCGTAATCGATCCGGGTCTCCAAATCGATATCGTAGCGGCCATAGGGTGTGATGTGCGCATAGATCAACGGCGTCAGGCCGCGATAATCCTCTGGAGTCAGTCGATCCTGCCAATTCGGGTCCGACAGGACCGATTGGACCATGCGCGTGTTCACATAAACCATCGATGCCTGGACCAGTTGCAGCGCCAGGGCGGAGATTTCTTGATCGGCGATCCGGTTCGAGGCAATCTCGCCGCCCTTGCCGAAGAAGACGAAGCCGTTCGCACTGTTCCAGTTCTCGACAACGTTCAGGCCTTCGTGGATTTCCCGGCGAAGGGCTTCTGATCGCAGATAGCGGCATAGGAAGATCGTCTTGATGGCACGACCCAGTTCAGCCAGCGCCTTGTAGGTCGGGTGCATCACGTCGGTCCGGGCAAACCGGCGCAGGATCGCTTCGGGGTCGGCGGTGCCGTGCTGCATGGCGGCGGCGTATTTGACCATCTCGTCGTATTGCCGCTCGATCTCGGCCCAATCGACTACGTTCGACAAGATCGGCGCCAGATGCGGCAAGTGCGTCCGCATGCCCGCGGCGGGAAGGACCAGCTTTTGGCGGGCAATCGCCTTCAGGCGTGGCGCCAATTCGAACCCGAGCAGATGGCAGAAGGCAAAACCGACAGCAGTCTGACCATGGCTATCGACGTACTGGCGCTGGATTTCCATGTCGGTGCAGTGCCGGAGCACCCCCTCGATCATCGCCGCCACCTCCGAGGACGAACACCTCTTGAGCTGCGAATAGATACAGGTCGCCTGACGCTCGACATGCCAGTAGATCATCACCCCGCGCCCACCGTAGCGCGCGTGCCATTCAGTCATCAGGTTACGGTCCCAGGCGCCGAACTTGGTGGAATCCGAACCGCAAGCCGTGCCCGCCGCGCCCCAGATCGCGGGATTGCGGACCCTCAGTGTCGCATCAGCCACGCGCGCCGCGGCGGCACGCAGCGCGTTTGGGTCGATATAGCGGCGGTGGATGTGGAGCAGTTCGTCATAACTAATGTCACCGACACCGGCGGCGACGCGTTTGATCCCGGCATTGGTCCCCGCAGCATAGAGCGCCAGCAGTAACCGCCGGTCCCGGTCTGCGTGGGCCAAGGCTTCGCGGCTGGCGGACGTCTCGAAGCAATCCAGAAACCCCGTGTCCAATGCCGTTTCCTTCAGGACATCGAGCAGGCCGGTCATCGGCCAGACGCGTTCGACCTCGCGCTTGAGAGCTCCCAGCCCCGGTGGTTCCGGCACCGGGGCAAAGGGCGTTACTCTGATCCGGTTTTCCCCGAATGTTCGCAACCGGACCTGTTCGTTTTCCGGCAGGGTTCGGTTCAGAAGGTGGAGTTCGCGCGTCAGCACATCGCGCACCTGCGAGACAAACGCTCCGGCATCCTGGGTGAGGCCAAGGCCCTGATAATAAATGTGTCTTTGCGCCTCGAAATCGGTCGGCAAGTCATTGTCCGGGTTGCGGTAGCGGTCAGCGCCATCGACCCAAATTTCCTTCGCGCGCACCCTCTCACGTAACTGTGCCAATACGCAGAGCTCGAAGGTAATCACGTTCAGACGGCCGGATGCATCGATGACGGCCTCGCGCCATTTGGCGGGAATGGAACCCTGAGGAGCCAGATCGACAGGCACGACCCGTCGTCCATCCTGTTGCCACCGCTCGATCAAATCGAGTGCATCCAGGATCGGGCGCCAGCTTGCGTTGTTCGATCGAAACTGCAGCGCGGCAAGAAGCGGCGGAACCATCCGACGGTAGTGGCTGGCGTAGGAGCCGCGCATCGCCGTTTGAATTCGCCGGTCCAGCGTGCCCTTGGCGCCGTCTTCTTCAATCACGGCCTTCAGCTTGGCCACGCTCGCGACAGGATAAATGACCTCAAGCACCCGGCCCTCGGGTTCATCCACCGCTGCAATAGCCATATCGACCAGCAGGCGCTCCTTGCCATGGACCCGCTCGATATCCCGCGCAATCGCCCCCACTACCCGGCGGCGCGACCGTGTCTGCATCCGGTGGATGATCTCAAGCAGCAGGTCGATCAGCGCGTCGATCATTTCGCCACGGCGATGCATGAGATTGAGCGCAAAGAGACCCAGCCGACGCGTGTCGCCATGGCGGCGCATCTCGGCCGCGGTCTCACCATCGACGCGGCGGGACAGTCTCTGGACCAGGGCGGGGTCGACATCTTCCATGATCTGGAATGGTAAATCGAGCGCATTCACGAATGCCAATCGCATTGTCGCCGCCAGGATGTTTTCCAAAGTGGCGGCACCCGCATCCGCTTTCAAACTCAGAAACCCCGTTGCGCATTTGGGGCCGGCCAGGCTGGCCTCCAGTTTCCGGCGGGCCTCACCGGACAAGCTGTCTGCAATCCTCTTGAGCAGGTGTTCAACGGCATCATGCCGAGCACCGCGGACAAGCCGCTCCATGATCTTGTCCGACGGAACGAAGAACCCCTGCGCGCGGCTTTTGCGATACCCAAGCTCGACCTGATCCTCAATCTTCCCGAAGGATCCCCGAAACACGAAAGCCAGTTCATTCCGCAACGCTTGCCGATCTCGATCAGCGGCACGTCGAATATCCAAATACCTCAAGATTGCTGCCCGGTGCCTGCGCGCCGTCACATGACCGCACTCGAAATCCCGCGCTTCCGGCGCGGCGATCCCCAGCTGCGCGGCAAGGTAACGCAAGACATCGGCCTGGACATCGCCCGACCGAGACGGAAATCGCGCCCGCGCTCGGAAGAAGCTCAGCTGAAACGCAAACCAGACCCGGCCGGAACGATTGATCCCCTCGATCAATCCGATGTCATCAAAGGATAGGCTCCAAACCTCGACAAAAGACCGTTCCAACCCGTCATCCCCCAAACAACGCCAGAAACAGCCTCCCGTCTTCAAGCTGTCCGGTCAACAGACAGTTCGTTCATGTTATATTCTCTAAAATGTCCATATATGCACGCTCGGGCCTGTTGGGCCTGATAGGGGCGTGTTTCATGGGTCACCCAGAGGGTGTAGGCTTGCAGCAGGCAGATCGGGTCGATTTCGACCGCCGTGTGCGGCTGGAGTTTCGCGGCACGCAGCTCAGTTCGGACGGCGG
>JAUIDM010000333.1 GCA_030428915.1 Alphaproteobacteria bacterium
AAGAGGCCGATGCGCTGATGCAGACGATGGCGTGGCCCGGCAACATCCGGCAACTCAGGAATGTCATCGAACGGGTTCTGATTCTCGGCGAGACGAACGGCGCGATCAGCGCCAAGGAATTGCCCGGGCAAAGCGACGGACCCGTCGATGAGGGCCGGGTGGTCCTGTCGGGCGGGCTGGCGACCCTGCCGCTGCGCGAGGCGCGCGAACTCTTCGAGCGTGAATACCTGCTGACCCAGATCAACCGCTTCGGCGGTAATATCAGCCGGACGGCGACCTTTGTCGGGATGGAACGCTCGGCATTGCACCGCAAGCTGAAGTCGCTTGGCGTGGTGACGACATCCAAATCCGGTGCGCGAGTGGCGCATCTGGAGGACGAGGAAGAAGAGGTGTGAAAAAGGTCATTCGGCGCGGCAGCTTGAAAACCGCCGCGCCGGGCCGAAACGGTCAGCCGATGATCGCGTTGAGCGTGGCGCTTGGCCGCATCACGGCGGCGAGTTTCGCCGGGTCCGCGTGGTAGTAGCCGCCGATATCGGCCGGCTTGCCCTGGACGGCCGCGAGTTCTCCGGTGATCTTCGCCTCACCCTCCGCCAGCGCCTTGGCGATAGGGGCAAATTCGGCGGCCAGCTCTGAATCCTCGTCCTGCGCCGCCAGTGCCTCTGCCCAGTAGCGTGCGAACCAGTAGTGGCTGTCGCGGTTATCGGGCTGGCCAACCTTGCGGCCGGGGCTCCGGTCATGGTCGAGAACGCCCTGCGTCGCCGCATCTACCGCGTCGCCGAGAACCTTGGCCTTGGCATTGCCCTTCGTCTCGGCCAGGAACCGGAAGCTTTCGCCAAGCGCACAGAATTCGCCGAGGCTGTCCCAACGCAGGTGGTTTTCTTCCACGAGCTGCTGGACATGTTTCGGCGCCGATCCGCCTGCGCCGGTCTCGAAAAGCCCGCCACCCTGCATCAGCTTCACGATGGAAAGCATCTTGGCGCTGGTGGCGAGCTCGAGGATCGGGAAGAGGTCGGTCAGGTAGTCCCGCAGCACGTTGCCGGTGATGGCAATGGTGTTTTCGCCCTTGGTGATCGTCTCCAGCGAGGCGATGGTCGCCTCGCGCGGGGCCATGATCTCGAACTTGTCGGCCACGCCTTTCGCGTCAAGGATCGGTTTCACCATCTTGATCAGCTGGGCGTCATGTGCGCGGGTCGCATCCAGCCAGAAGATCGCACGATAGCCGGTGAGGCGCTGGCGGTCGATGGCAAGGTTGACCCAGTCCTCGATCGGCGCCTTGCGGGCCGAGGCAGAGCGCCAGATATCGCCCTTTTCAACTTTATGCGAATGCAGGACCGTGCCGTCGTCGAGGATCATCTTGACGGTGCCATCCGCCGGGATCTCGAAGGTCGTCGGGTGGCTGCCGTATTCCTCGGCCTTCTGCGCCATCAGCCCGATATTCTGCACCGTGCCGGCGGTGGCCGGGTTCAGCTTGCCGTTCGCCTTGAAGAATTCGATGGCCGCGTCATAGACCGGCGCATAGGAATTGTCGGGGATGACGCAGACACAGTCGGCTTCCTTGCCGTCGGGCCCCCATCCCTTGCCACCCGCGCGGATCAGCGCCGGCATCGAGGCGTCGATGATCACGTCCGAGGGAACGTGCAGATTGGTGATACCCTTGTCGGAATTCACCATATACATCGGCGGGCGCTGGGCGGTTACTGCGTCAATGGCCGCCATGATCTCCGCGTCATCCTTCACGCGGGCCAGAAGGTCGCCGAGGCCGGAATTCGGGTTGACGCCAAGCGCCTCCATCCGGTCGCCGAACTTCTCGAACACCGGGGCGAGCCAGGCCTTGACCGCATGGCCGAAGATGATCGGGTCGGAAACCTTCATCATCGTGGCCTTCATATGAAGTGAGAAGAGGACGCCCTCGGCCTTGGTCTTTTCGATCTCTGACGCGAGGAAGGCATCGAGCGCCCTTGCCGACATATAAGTTGCATCCACGACCGTACCGGCGGGGTATTTCACGCCGTCCTTCAGCACGGTCTCGCCGCCCGCAGACTCGAGAACGATTTTCGCCGTGGCGGCGTCGGTCAGCGTCGCGGATGTCTCGTTGGAAAAGAAATCATCGCCGGACATAGCGGCGACACGGGTCTTGCTGTCCTTGGCCCAGTCGCCCATCCGATGCGGGTTGGCCTGGGCATAGTTCTTGACTGCAGTTGCCGCACGACGGTCCGAATTGCCCTCGCGCAGCACCGGGTTCACCGCCGACCCCTTGATCGCGTCATACTTGGCGCGGGCAGCTTTTTCGGCGTCCGTCGCGGGATCTTCGGGATAGTCGGGCAGCGCGTAGCCCTGTGCCTGCAATTCCTTGATTGCGGCGACAAGCTGCGGGACCGAGGCCGAGATGTTCGGCAGCTTGATCACGTTGGCTTCCGGCGTTTTCACCAGGTCGCCAAGTTCGGCCAGATCATCGGGAATGCGCTGGTCCGGGTTCAGCGCGTCGGGGAAGGTCGACAGGATGCGCCCGGCAAGCGAAATGTCCTTGGTTCCGACCGTGATGCCCGCCGCCGCGGCGAACTTGCGGATGATCGGCAGGAGCGAGGCGCTGGCCAGCTCCGGCGCTTCGTCGACCTTGGTATAGATGATGTCGGGATTGGCGGTATTACCCATGGGCTTGCCCTCTCGCTTGCCTGACTGTTGCCGCCCACATAGCGGAAATCATGGCCGGAGGAAAGATGGTATGCGACGGTATACCAAAAATTCTGCCTGTGGCCGCGTTGCCTGAAACGGCAGAATG
This sequence comes from Alphaproteobacteria bacterium, assembly GCA_030428915.1. Classification (GTDB taxonomy): domain Bacteria; phylum Pseudomonadota; class Alphaproteobacteria; order Rhodobacterales; family Rhodobacteraceae; genus Albidovulum. The sequence continues at coordinate 2,780 of JAUIDM010000333.1, forward strand.
CGCGACACTGTCCACATTTGATGAAGTCGATTTTTCAGGAGGGTCCGATGAAAAGGATCGCGGTATTTTGTGACGGTACGTGGAACGAGGCCGATCAGGCCCATCCGACGAATGTCCGCCAGATGGCGGTGATGGTGCCGCGGCAGGGGCATGGTGGCGTGATGCAGCACGCGCTCTATTTTCAGGGCGTAGGCGTGCCCGAGGGTGGCAGCCTGTTGCACCGGATCAACGAACGGATATCGGGCGGCGCGATGGGGATCGGGCTCGATGACAAGATTGCGCTCGCCTACCAGCATCTCGGAAAGGTCTACGATCCGGGGGACGAGGTCTTTGTCTTCGGATTTTCTCGAGGGGCTTATACGGCCCGGTCGTTGGTGGGGCTCATCCGCAACTGCGGTTTGCCGCGCGATGCGTCCGCGGAAACGGTCGCGGCTTGCTTCGACCGCTACCGCGACCGCAGCGACGACGGCAAGCCCGACAGTGAGGAGAGCATGGCGTTCCGCCTACGTATCTCGCCCGGGATCACGACGGGTGATGCCGAACGTGACTGGCGCGCGGCAAACAGCCATCCGCAGGGGCATCCGTTCACCGTGCGCTATCTCGGCATATGGGACACAGTCGGCGCGCTTGGCATTCCCTCACACTGGGGATTGCCCGCACGGCTGCTGAACCGGAAATACCGGTTTCACGACACCGATCTGTCAAGCTCGGTGCTGTCCGCACGACACGCCGTCGCCATCGACGAGGAGCGGCGCAGCTTCGTGCCGACGCTCTGGACCAACCTGGAAAAACTGCGGGCGAAGAATCCCGATGGAGAATACCTGCAGCAGTGGTTCTCCGGAACTCATGGCTCGGTCGGCGGTGGCGGGGATATCGTCAGCCTGTCCGCCATCGCGCTGATCTGGGTCGCGAATGGCGCGATCGCGGCCGGTCTGAGGCTGGACGATACGCGCTTGGGCAAGATCTGCGAGTACTGCGATCATCTGGGCCCGCTCGTCAACAGTTCCGGGGGCAGGTCGTTCAGTGAAAGGCTGCTCGGCCTGACGGGGCGGCCAAGGCAGGGGCCCGACCGGATCGACATGGTAGCTCATCCCGCCATCGCGCGCTGGCGGCGGGATGGCAGATATCGCCCGGGCGCATTGACGGTGGTCGAAACCGATCTGAAAAGCTTCGATCTGGCCCAGATCATGCCGTTCAACGCCGTTGCGGTGGTCTGAAATCCTGTCGGCGCAGCCCGTGGATCCCTGTCGCCGGTTTTTCAGCCTGCGATCCAGATATCCTTACGCCTCAGGAAAGAAGGTCCGCAGCCGGTTCTGCACATGTTCCCAGAGCGTGGGTGCGCCGCGTGCAACCTTGTGGCCGACGCGGGATTCCAACTGCGCGAAGGTGACGTCGTATTCGGTCCAGCTTCCGCCGCCCGAAGCGATGTTATGCAAGACCGGCTGCACCCGATCGAGCGACTTGGCGAAAATGGCATCGGGTGTTTCGGCGGCCTCAAACTCTTCCCAGAGCTTACGAAGAGGGGCGCCGATATCGGGGGGCAGGAGGCCGAAGATGCGGTCGGCAGCCCGGGCCTCGGCCTTGACGACGTCGGCGGAGCCATGCGCCTGGCCGTTCGCGGAATGGATCGGCACATCGCCGGTATCGATTTCCACCAGATCGTGCAGGATCAGCATCTTCACCACCCGGTCGATATCG
>JAUIDM010000334.1 GCA_030428915.1 Alphaproteobacteria bacterium
CCCGATCCCCGGCAGGAAGGCTGACCGGGTCCCCAAGCTCGCTCAGGGGGTAGAGCGCACTAATTCCGCCATCGGGCGCCATGTTGAAAAGCAAAAGGCCGGACGCGCGCCGACCCGTGACCTCTATCGTTACCACTTCGCCCGCACGATAGACGCGATCACCACCCGCGAAGGCGACAGTGAGGTCACTTGCAAGCTCTGACAGCGCAGTTGTGAGACGCAGCTTGTCGGCTGAGGCCTGCACCGCAGAGGCAGCGTCGCCCGGCCGTGCCGGGTCGAACCTGCGCACGACATCACCGACCATAGACAGAATGGTGCCACCAGCCAGATCAACCCGCATGTCGGCCGCAACATCTGGCGGAACCAGCCGTGTACCTCCAATCCCGCCCAACAGACGGTCGCCTTCGGCCCCGCCATTGTGTGACACTGTCACGGCCGGAAGATCGGCAAAGGCAATGGAGAGCGGGTTCGCCGGCGCAGCCGGTTCCGGGTCGTTTTTGGGCAGCGCGAGAATGACCCGGTCGCCCTCACCCGCCGGTGCGACCTGAGGGCGCTGCGATCCTTGCGAGATGTTGCGCACCTGGCGGCGCACGAAGGTCTCGATCTCGCCTTTCGTCAGGACCCGGTCGCCATCCGCATCCGCAGCCCCCCTTAGCCCTGCCGCAAAGGCATAGCTGAGCGCCCCGCGCGGCGCTCCGTCGATCAGGAATTCGGGGGTTTTTTCGGAATCGTCCGAGGCCCCGAGGAAGAGCGCCGTCTTTTCGCGCCCTTCACGGGCCACCGTGCGTGGCGGCGGCGGGGGCAACGGATCGGCCTCGATCCTGCCGACCGAGACATAGCGGAACCCGAGCGCCGGGGCGGTGTTGCGCGACAGGGTGCCGGAATGACAGGCATCGGCGACAAAGATCGTCTGCCCCTGTCGCGTGAGGGCGATCAACTCGGCGATCTCATCGTCCAGGATACGCTCGCGCGCCGCTGCGCCATAGGGAGCAAAGCCGGACAGGATCAGCGTCTCGTCACGTCCGTCTGCCTCATTCCCTGCAATACGCTCCGGTTCGTTGGTGCCATGCCCGGCATAGCTGACGATCAACTGGTCATCAGGCCCCAGACCGGTCGCAAGGCGGCGCCACTCGCCCAGGACCGCGTCCCGTGTCGCCCTGCCGTCGAGCAGGGTCACCACCTCGGCCCCGAGACCGGTCAGAGCATCGGCCACGTCGCTGGCATCGTTCACGGCCCCTTTCAGGTCGGTGACATGGCGATAGTCGTCGATCCCGATCACGAGGCCGTAGAGTTTGCCGGCATCGGCGGCTGGCGGGGTCAGCATCGCCCCGGCAATCATTAGGGCTGGCAGAAATGCACGCACGGACCGCCCCCGTCAGCGCGTGGTGAAGACGACGCGGCGGGCGATGCGGAAATGCTCGTCCGAGCCCTCCTCGACTCCCGGCGGTGCCGGGGGCAGACGGGTTTCGCCGTAGCCTACCGTCGCGATGTCGCCGGGAAAGCCATGGGACTTGAGATAGGCGCCAAGTGCATCGGCACGTGCCAGCGAAAGCTCCTGGTTGAATGCGTCACTGCCCACCGGATCGGTATGCCCGCCAAGCGTCACATGCGCCTGCCCGGTCGCGCGCAGATGGTCCGCCAGCATCGCGGCATAGTCCGCACCGCGTTCGTCAAACTCGGTGCTGCCAAAGCGGAAGGTGATCGGCAGTTCGACCTCTTCAACGCTGAAGCCGCGGATCGAGGTTGCAAAAACCCCGCCGATCTGGCCGGAGCGGGTGCGCGGCATATCGACCGTTCCATCGGCCAGCGCGAGCGCGGCACTGGCCATCTGGTAGACCTCTTCGATCTCCGACGTCTCGGCCGGGTGGGTCGGGTCACCCTCCACCAGTTCATTGATCGCAAGCTGGAAATTGACGGCGGCCGAGCCGTATTTCCGCTCAGACCATTCCAGACGGCCAAGTTCGGCATAGCTGCGCCAGTGCTTTTCGTAGCCAAGCGCCCGGGTCAGGCCCGCCCGACGGTTCTCGGGCGACACATCGCCCCCCATCGCGTGAAGGAAGCTGTCGCGCGCAAGATAGTCGCCCAGCCATTCGCGCAGGGCATCGTCGCAGTCCGGGACGACGGCGATCGCCTCGTAAAGCTCGGCCGCCACCGCCGCATCGTTCGCATCGACAGCGTCAACGATGGCGTCGTATTGCGGGCAGGCCAATGCGCCGCCCGCGCCGAGGCAAAGCGTCAGGACGACGGAACCCGTCAGGGCCGGGGAGAGGCGGGAACTGAGCGTACGCGGCATGTCGGGATGCTCCTTTTCCGGGTCAGGGGATGATTTCGTAGGGCAGATAAGTAGCCGACCATTCTGTGGCGGCCGCTGCGGATCCGTCGGCCTGAAGCCTGAGCAGGTCCTGTGCGATCTCGTAGAGGTACTGACCGGCATTCGGCACCGGCCCGCCTTCCAGGTTCTCGGGCAGGACGGCGGTCAGCCTGGGCAGGTCGTCCTCGATGAAGAGACCGAGCAGGAAGCCTGCGCCCGTCGGTTCGGTGACACGTATTTTCAGCGGCACGCCGTTGCTGCTGGCGCCGTTCGGAATCGTCAGCGTCTCGCCCGCCTGCATCCGGGTCGCACCCTTCGCGGCAAGGCTGGAGGGAAAGACCTGTGCCAGCTCGCCCTTCGGATTGACATCCAGCAGCACCAGCGTGCCGGACCGTTCGGAGGTGGCCGAGAACGACACCGTGTCGCCGATCTTCAGCGGCCCCTCTTGCGACAGTTCTAGCCGCAGATTGGCCCCGTTGCTGGGGGTAAACAGGTCCGTCACAAAACCCAGTGTGTCAGAAAGGTTCAGGTCGTGAACCGGAAGCGATGACACTGGCAGCGGCGCGGCGGCCGGGCGAGCCGGTTCATCGGCTGGGCGCCGTTGGGCAACGAGGGCAGTCTTCTGCAACGGGCCGGAAAAGTTCGGGGTCAGAGCGCCCCCCTCGGCCGTACAATCGGCACTCATCCGGCACCATTCGGCCGAACGATCGCGCAGATAGGTCAACAGTTCAGCATTGCTGATCGTGCCATTGCCGTTGGAATCGGCTGCACCGCCGCCGACCGCCTCGATGAATAGCCCCGTGAAAACACCCCGGCCTGCGGTCTCCCACGCATATTGACCGGGTGCGGCGGCATTCCAAACGAAACGCTCGGCTGTTCCTGCGCCGAAGGGATCATTCGACGGAACGATGTCGACCGGCCCATCGCCTTCGAGCGCAACACTACGACCGGTCGCCGCACCGACGGTCAAGTCGGCGTTGTCGGCCCGGAACGAAGCGTCGATGATGACCGTCACTTGCCGTTCTGCCAGAAGGTCGAGGATGTCGACAAGCGCATCAGCCTGAAGATTGCCCAGTATACCGGGGGCATCATGTGCGAGCAGCACGTTCTTCGGGTCAGAACCGGGAATGGTCAGCCGCGATCCCAGCCCTGCGAAATAGAACACGACCCTGTCGCCCGCTGACGACTGTCCAACCAGCCGGTCGATGATCGCCTGCATGATCGCATCCGCCGAGGCCTCCGCTCCGGTCAGGAGTGTGACACCTTCGGGAGCGAAGCCCATCTTTTCGGTCAGGAAATCTGCAAACTGACGTGCGTCCGCGACAGCGCCGGTTAGTGGTGCTGAATGGGAGAGGCCGGGATAGTCGTCGATACCGATGACCAGCGCCTGATCGGCCGCCGAGACCGGACCTGCGGTGGCCATTGCAAGCGCCACTATCCCGGCTCTGAGGTGAGTGGCCTTCATTTCCACGCCTCCAGATCGCGGGCACAGCGAAAACCGAAATCAACGCCGGGCGCGTTTTCGGGCACGGCAAGACGGGCAGAGATGCGCAGGTCCGCCGGATTGGCCGAGTTCCACGATCCGCCCTTCAGGACGGCGCCATCCTCGGCCAGAACCCACTCGCGGGCATTGCCGGAAAGACCCACATATCCGGCGTCATTGCCATTTCCGGCAGAGGATACAGGCTGCGGCAAGCGCATCGCCGGATTGGCGGCCCCGCGCCAGACTACCGCATCGGCACTCCAGTCTCCGAACGGGAAGGCGGCATCCGCAGCGCCGCGCGCGGCGAACTCCCATTCGGCCTCCGTCGGCAGACGCCCGGAGGCCCAGGCACAATATGCGGCAGCGTCCTTCATGGACACATTTGTAACCGGCAGACCGGGGGCGGTTTCGTATGTCGTATTTTTTCCGCCGGGCGCGCGCCAGCTGAACCCGCCATCGATGAACCGCGCCTCGCCGCTGCTTGTAAGCGCCACGATGCGGGCGCCCTGTTCGGCGTCCGTGACATAAGCCGTTTCGTCCACGAAGCGGGCAAAGTCGGCCGCGCTGACTTCGGCCCGGTCAAGGTCAAAGGGGGCGACGGTCGCAATCCGTTCGGCCTCGTCCTCGGGGCG
>JAUIDM010000335.1 GCA_030428915.1 Alphaproteobacteria bacterium
GATGAAATCCTGGCTCAGGCCGAGGTTGCCCTCCATCCAGTTTCCAAGCTTCGAATAGAAGAAGAACATGCCGGTGGCCGAGATGATCAGGGGCACGATCATCGGAGAAATGAGGATCGCCATGATGGCCCGGCGGCCGGGCACGTGGCTCTGACTGAGGCCGATCGCGGCCAGTGTTCCGAGCGAGACCGAGATGATCGTCGCGAGCGGCGCGATGATGAACGAGTTCTTCAGGGGCCGCGTCCAGTCGGGGTTGCTGAAGAAATCCCGGTAATGCTTCAGTGAATAGCCTTCGGGATCGAAAGCCAACATTTCCGGCGTGAAGGTGAAAAAGTCCTGCGCATTGAAGCTTAGCGGCAGCACGACGACGATGGGTGCAATCAGGAAAAAGAAGATCAGGCCGCAGATCAGCTTGAAGGTGTTGTGCCACAGCACATCGCCGGCCGTCGCATAGACCGGCACGGTTCTGCGGTAGTCGCCGGTGGCCAGCCAGTAGGCGAACCAGCTCATCACCAGCCCGATGATAACCCCGACCACCGCGCCGGAGACGCCCGCGAGGAAGAAGCCGGCAAGCGCCGCCACCGCGGCGGTGCCAAGCCGTCCGACACGGCGGTCGGGAACGAAGCTCGCCAGCGCGAAGCCCAGCACGGCGGCAACAGCCGCCCCGACGATGAGTCCCACGAGGGGCTGCCCCTTGGCGGTGCCGACGATATAGCCCAGGCAAAGACCGGCGGCTGCCATCAGGGGAAGGGTGAAGCCCATGAGGCTCGGCTTCGGGATTTCGGGATGACCGATGCTCATGTCTCTTACCCCAGCTTCACGTTATCGATGCCGACGATCTTGTCGTAGACGTAGTAGAGCAGCAGCACCGCCCCGAGCAGGATCGACCCCAAAGCTGCCGCCAGTCCCCAGTTGAGCGACGACGAGATGTGGAAGGCGATCCGGTTGGAGATGAACACGCCCTGCGTGCCCCCGACGAGTTCCGGCGTGATGTAGTAGCCAATGGCGAGGATGAAGCAGAGGATGGCCCCTGCACCGATGCCCGGCACCGATTGCGGGAAGTAGACCCGCCAGAAGGCCGTCCAGTTCGTGGCGCCAAGCGACTTCGCGGCACGCAGATAGGACGGAGGAATGGTCTTCATCACCGAATAGAGGGGCAGGATCATGAAGGGCAGCAGGATATGCGTCATCGCCACGATCGTGCCGAACTGGTTGTTGATCATCACCAGCCGGTTGGCGTCATCGACAAGGCCGAGCCAGACGAGGATGTCGTTGATCACCCCCTGTTGCTGCAGCATGACTTTCCAGGCCGAAGTCCGCACCAGAAGGGATGTCCAGAAGGGTAGCAGGACAAGGATCATCAGCACATTCGCTGTCGACGCCCTGAGATTGGCAAGAATCCACGCTACGGGATAGCCCAGCAGCAGACAGCAGAAGGTGATAAGCATCGACATCCAGATCGTGCGCCAGAAGAGCTTCAGGTAGATCTGCTGCTGTTCAGGGCGCTGCTGGATGCCGTCCGGCGTCTTTTCAAGATCGACGGCATTCAGGAAGTAGCCGGGCGTGTATTGCCCGCTATAGGACTGGATCGTGGTCCAGTTGCCCACATCTCCCCAGTCCTTGTCGATATCGAGAAAGGTTTCCTTGTAGGGAAACGGCTCGAAGCCGGGAACGGCTTGCGCGGCGGCCTGAAGCAATCCGGCGGACGGGCCATCGACGGCGGCAAGCGCCTCGGGCGATGCCTTGCCGAGATCCTCAGCAAGCGCGTTGAAGAAGACCGGCCAGGGCTTTGTTTCGGCTACACCGCGGCGGCCATTGGCCTCCACGTCGCGCGCAAAGGTCAAATAGGTGCGCGCGGTTGCGGGCAGCGCATCCGCGGCGCTGTCGCGCAGGGAGAAGCGCGGCGCCTTGCCGTCTTCGTCAGACCAGTCGGCGATTTTCGCGAGCCAGTCGTCCGAACCCATCAGCGCGGCCCAGGTTTCGCTGTCCTTCCAGGCAGGGTCGAGGTCGGTGAAGCGATCCATGAACGCATCGCCGATATCGTCAGCGCCGCGACCGGTCTTGCGGAAGAGGGACGAGATGCCGGGATTTTCGTAGTTCAGTCGCGACCCGAGCTTCGTGTGAATCTTCAGTTCCGCCGCCGTCTGGAAATCGACGGCCAGCGCGGCAAAGACATCCTCGCCCGGCGCTTCGCCAGTGGATGCATCCCAGCCTTTCAAGACCTCAACGGTGTTGGGCAGCGTTTCGGCAACGATCTGGTTCTCGACCGACCGGAACAGCATGTCCGCAATAGGCGCGATGAAGGTGACCAGCACAAAGATCAGAAGCGGCGCGACCAGTGCCAGCGCCCTCAGCTTCTGACGCCTGAGCGCGCGGGCGAGGCTTTTTTTCAGCGGTGTGCCGTCGGCGGCCCGCATCGGGCCCGTATCGGTTGTATCGCTCATCTCTCCCCCGTCAGAGCTTTCAGGTCGTCAAAGTCACAAACGAATGGGGTGGAAGGGGCCGGTACGGGCCCCTTCCGAAAGCGCGATTATTGCGCCAGCCACGCCTGGAATTTGGCGTCCAGATCGTCGCGGTTGTCGGCCCACCAGCTGTAGTCGTAGATGTGCGGGTTGGTCGCGTTGGCCGGGTCGGTCGGCATGTGCGGCGCCATTTCGATACCGAGTTCGGCGTGCTTGCCGACGAGCGGCGCCGAGGACGCACGGGCCGGGCCGTAGGAGATGAACTTGGCCTGATCCGCAAGGCGCTGGGTGTCGGTCGCGAACTTCAGGAAGTCGAGTACAGCCGCTTCCTTTTCTTCCGACAGGCCGGCCGGAACGATCCAGCCGTCGAGGTCGTAGGACTGCATGTCCCACAGCATCGCGATCGGCTGGTTCTGCTCGGCGATTGCCGAGAACAGGCGGCCGTTGAAGGTCGAACCCATCACAACTTCGCCATCAGCCAGAAGCTGCGGCGTCTCGGCGCCGGCGTTCCACCACACGACGCTGTCCTTGATCGTGTCGAGCTTGGCGAAGGCCCGCTGCTGGCCCTCATCAGTGCTGAGAACATCGTAGATGTCCTCTTTCGCCACGCCGTCGCAGTAAAGCGCCCATTCCACGTTGTCGATCGGGCGCTTCTGCAGCGAGCGCTTGCCCGGATACTTCTCAAGATCGAAGACGTCGCAGACCGAGCTCGGCGGCGTGTCGCCCACCAGGTCGGTGCGATAGCCGAAGGTCGTCGAATAGACGATCTGCGGGATGAAGCAGTCATTGTTCAGCGTGTCACCGAAATCTTCCGAGGCGGGCGTGCCGTCCGGCGCCGGGGCGAGTTCGGAGTCGAAATCCATTTCGCGTGCGAGGCCTTCATCGCAGAGACGGATCGAGTCCGACACGGTCACGTCCACCAGATCCCAGGTGATGTTGCCGGCTTCGTTCATCGCGCGGAGCTTGGCCACGGCTTCGGCCGAGCTTTCGTCCCAGATGATATTCACGTCAGGATTTTCGGCCATGTAGGGCTCGGCATAGGCCTTGAGCTGCGATTCCTGATAGGCGCCGCCCCAGGACACCAGCGTCAGGTCGATGGCCGAAGCGGCACCGGCCGTCAGCGCCAGCGCGCTAGAGGCAAGAAGGATTGAAGTCAGTTTCATTGCTTACTCCCTATAAGCTCCCGTATTGAACTGGTTGGCCCGTGCCACGGGAACGGCGGACAGGCCAATTTCCTTCGCGCGCTCAGGCGTCGAGCGCGCGGCAATCCTGCGGCAGCCAGCCGATCTCAAGCTGGGTGCCCGGCTGAAGCCGGGCCTGATCCGGGGCATTGCGTGTCTTTACGACAAAGTCCTCGTTTCCGGCGACACGAAGGCGCGTGCGGAAGATGTCACCCATATAGATGAATTCCAGCACTTCGGCCTTGAGCGTATGGGCACCCGGCTGAAGCCGCGCCTTGTTGAATTCCACCCGTTCGGGCCGGATCGACACGCGGGTACGCTCGCCGGGTTTCGAGACATTGACCGGCTTGCAGTCAATCAACTCGCCATCGTCAAGCTCGACCACGGCGATGTCGCCCTTGATCTCTTTCACGGTACCGAGAAGCGTGTTGTTCTCGCCGATGAACTGGGCGACGAAGCTGTTGGCCGGCTCTTCGTAAAGGATATCCGGCGGGGCGAGCTGCTGGATCCGTCCGTCGTCGAAAACGGCGACATTGTCCGACATGGTCAGCGCTTCGGTCTGGTCATGAGTCACATAAACCGTGGTGATGCCCAACTCATGCGCCAACCGGGTAATTTCGAACTGCATGTGTTCGCGAAGTTGCTTGTCAAGCGCACCCAGAGGTTCGTCCATCAGGACCAGTTCGGGCTCAAAGACCAGCGCGCGCGCAAGGGCGACACGCTGCTGCTGACCGCCCGACATCTGAGCAGGACGGCGGCCACCGAACGCGCCCATC
>JAUIDM010000336.1 GCA_030428915.1 Alphaproteobacteria bacterium
CGGCAATGGGGCTGTTGGGGTCTTCCTGCGCGGCCGGATTCACGATGTCGTTCGAGCCGATGACGATGGCGACGTCCGTCGAGGGGAAGTCATCGTTGATCTCGTCCATTTCCAGCACGATGTCATAGGGCACCTTGGCCTCTGCCAGAAGCACGTTCATGTGGCCCGGCAGGCGGCCCGCGACGGGGTGGATGCCGAAACGCACTTCCTTGCCCTTGGCCCTGAGCTTGCGGGTCAGCTCCGCGACCGACTGCTGCGCCTGCGCCACAGCCATGCCGTAGCCCGGCACGATGATCACGCTGTCCGCGTCGTTCAGCGCGGCGGCCACACCATCGGCGTCGATGGCGATCTGTTCGCCCGCGATCTCCATCGCCGGGCCGGCCGTGTTGCCGAAGCCGCCGAGGATGACGCTGATGAAGGACCGGTTCATCGCCTTGCACATGATGTAGCTCAGGATCGCACCGGAGGAGCCGACGAGCGCACCCGTGACGATCAGAAGGTCATTGCCGAGCGAGAAGCCGATCGCTGCCGCGGCCCAGCCCGAGTAGCTGTTCAGCATCGACACGACGACGGGCATGTCCGCGCCACCGATCCCCATGATCAGGTGATAGCCGATGAAGAGTGCGGCGAGCGTCATCAGGAAGAGGGGCAGGAACCCGCCGGTATTGAAGTACCAGATCAGGCAGATCACCGACAGCGCGGCGGCCGCGGCGTTCAGCATGTGGCCGCCGGGCAGCTTCTCGGCCTTCGATGTCACCTTGCCGGCAAGCTTGCCGAAGGCGATGACAGAGCCTGTAAAGGTCACGGCCCCGATGAAGATTCCAAGGAAGAGTTCGACACGAAGGATCGACTGCTCGACGCCCGTCTTATGGGCCAGAACGGCGGCGAAGCCCTCCAGCCCCTGCCGCGCGGCCTCATCCATCGCCAGCACGCGCCCAAGTTCGAAATGGGCGTTGAAGCCGACAAAGACGGCCGCCAGACCGACCAGCGAATGCATCGCGGCCACCAGCTGAGGCATCTCGGTCATCTGCACCCGCTGCGCGACGTAGTAGCCGATGATGCCGCCACCGGCGATCAGGATCAGCGAGAGAAGCCAGAGGCCCGAGCCCGGTCCGATCAGCGTCGCGACAACAGCAAGCGCCATGCCGACGATACCGTACCAGACCGCGCGTTTGGCGCTTTCCTGACCGGAAAGCCCGCCGAGCGAGAGGATGAAAAGAACCGCCGCGACGACATAGGCGGCCGTGGTGAAACCGAATTCCATCTGCCCGGCCTCCTTACGATTTCTGGAACATGGCGAGCATGCGCCGGGTGACAAGGAAGCCGCCGAAGATGTTGATCCCGGCCATGAAGATCGAGAGCGCCGCAAGCAGGATGACGAGGAACGACCCCGATCCGATCTGCATCAACGCGCCGAGAATGATGATCGACGAGATCGCGTTCGTAACGGCCATCAGGGGCGTGTGCAGGCTGTGCGAGACGTTCCAGATCACCTGGAATCCAACAAAGACCGCCAGCACGAAGACAATGAAGTGCTGCATGAAGCTTGCCGGTGCAACCAGCCCCACCCCGAGCAGGAGCACGGCACCCACGGTCAGAAGGGTGACCTGTTGCCGGGTCTGCGCCTTGAAGGCGGCCACTTCCTGCGCGCGTTTCTCCTCGACCGTAAGTTCGCGCGCCTTTTCCTTCGGCTTCTGCGCCGCGATGGCCGCGATCTTCGGCGGCGGCGGCGGGAAGGTGATCTCGCCGCCATGGGTCACGGTCGCGCCGCGGATCACGTCGTCTTCCATATTGTGGTTGACGACGCCGTCCTTGCCCGGCGTCAGGTCGAACATCATGTGACGGATGTTGTTGGCATAAAGCGTCGAGGATTGCGTCGCCATGCGGCTCGGAAAGTCCGTATAGCCGACAATGGTCACGCCGTTGTCGGTGACGATCTTCTCATCCGCCTTGGTCAGTTCGCAGTTGCCGCCCCGCTCGGCGGCGAGATCGACGATGACCGAGCCGGGTTTCATCGCCTCGACCATGTCCTTGGTCCAGAGGACCGGGGCGTCGCGGCCGGGGATGAGCGCCGTGGTGATGACGATGTCCATCTCGGGCGCAAGCTCGCGGAACTTCTTCAGCTGCGCCTCGCGGAACTCCGGGCTGGAGGGCGCGGCGTATCCGCCGGTCGCTGCGCCATCGGTCTGGCTTTCCTCGAAATCGAGATAGACGAATTCCGCACCCATCGATTCGATCTGCTCGGCCACTTCGGGGCGCACGTCGAAGGCATAGGTGATCGCGCCGAGGCTGGTGGAAGTACCGATGGCGGCGAGCCCCGCAACACCGGCGCCGACGATCAGCACCTTGGCGGGCGGCACCTTGCCCGCCGCCGTTACCTGACCGGTGAAGAAGCGGCCGAAATTGTTGCCCGCCTCGATCACCGCACGGTAGCCCGCGATATTGGCCATAGAACTGAGCGCGTCCATCTTCTGCGCCCGGCTGATGCGCGGCACCATGTCCATGGCGACAACGGTCGCGCCCTGCTTGTTTGCAAGCTCCAGAAGTTTCGTGTTCTGAGCAGGATAGAAGAAGGAAATCAGGGTCTGGCCCTTAGATAGCCGCTTGATCTCGGTCTCGCTCGGCGGGCGTACCTTGGCGACGATGTCAGCCTCTTTGAAAAGGCCTGCGGCTGTTTTGACAACTTTGACGCCGGCATCTTCATAGGCCTTGTCCGAAAAGCCCGCAGCCGCACCCGCGCCCGCCTCGACAAGGCATTCGTGACCAAGCTTCTGCAAATGTCCCGCCGATTCCGGCGTCAGTGCAACACGGGCCTCGCCCTCGAATATCTCCTTCGGTACCCCGATCTTCACTATTCTGTCCCTCTCAGCCCTGACCTGCCCGACCCCGGACATGCCACGTTTCGTCGGTCGCGCAAGATTATTACCCTTTTATGCCGCGCTGCGGCAAGAAGGTTTTCCAACTGTCACAGCCATCGCCGCGTCTGCGCCGCGTATGCCTCGTATTCCGCACCGAACAGGGCGCTTAGACGAGCCTCTTCATCCAGAATGAAACGGCTTTGAATCACATAGATAAAAACCGCGATCATCGGCAGCGCGTAGAGCGCATCCCAGGCGACATAGAGCCCGATCAGGATCAGCACATCGGCAAGGTAGATCGGATTGCGGCTAAGCCGGAAAACCCCGCCGGTGACCATCCTGTCCGGGTTGCGGCGCGGGATCACCGTGGTGCGCGCGACCACCATCTGAAGAATCGCCAGCCCCATCAGCACGAGACCCGCGACGACGAGAAGAGACCCCAGAACATCGTTGACGTGGAAATGGACGGGAAATGCACGGCCGAAAAGGCCGCCAATGGCAGCAAATCCAGCCAACCAGACCGGTGGAAAATCCACATCTTTTGCCATCAACCGGTGCCTGCATCCGCCAAAATCAGGGCGAACCTATGATTGCGCGCTTGCGCAGGCAAGACCGCAAACGCCCTGTGACCGACCGCGGGGACAAGTTTCCGCGCTCCGTGTCGGCAGGTCTACATAAGACTGGCGGTTTGACATGTATTATTTTAAACATGAAATAATATCTGCTGAACCGTATCCGAACCTGCCGGAGCCACCGATGCCCACCGATTTCGACGCCACCCGCGCACTGTTCACGCTGCCCGAGGGCGTGATCTATCTGGACGGAAATTCTCTGGGGCCCCTGCCGCGGACCGCCGCCGAAAGGGTGCGATCCTGTATCGAAGAAGAGTGGGGCGGGATGCTGATCACCGCCTGGAACCGGGCGGGCTGGATGGACAAGCCGCGCATGCTCGGCGATCGGATCGGCCGGCTCATCGGAGCAGAGCCAGGCAGCGTCGTGCTCGGCGATACCCTTTCAATCAAGGTCTATCAGGCGCTGGCCTCGGCGCTGGAACTCCGGCCCGGCCGCAAGGTCATCCTGTCCGATACCGGCAATTTCCCCTCCGACCTCTACATGGCCGAGGGCCTGGCCCGGACACTGGGCGAGGGATACAAGCTGCGCACCGTTGCCCCCGAAGCGGTGGAGGCGGCGATCGGCCCGGATATTGCCGTCCTGATGCTGACAGAGGTCGACTACCGGACCGGCCGCAAGCACAACATGAAACACCTGATCGAAAAGGCCCACGCGGCAGGCGCGCTCGTAGTCTGGGATCTGGCCCATTCGGCCGGGGCGATCGAGGTGGACCTGGCCGGAGCGGACGCCGATTTTGCCGTCGGCTGCACCTACAAGTACCTCAATTCCGGCCCCGGTGGCCCGGCCTTCATCTACATCGCGCCCCGCCTGGCCGAGAGGGCCCGCCCCGCTCTGTCCGGCTGGCTGGGACACGCGGCGCCCTTCGCCTTCGATCTTGATTACCGTCCCGGCGACGGGATCGAGCGGATGCGGGTGGGCACGCCCCCGA
>JAUIDM010000337.1 GCA_030428915.1 Alphaproteobacteria bacterium
CAGGGGGATCAAACCCTGCATCCCGTCAAGGAAAGGCCGCAAGGTCGCGATCCCGCACGATGAGGCGCGCTATAGAAAGCGCCACAAGATTGAGAACAGCTTCGCCCGTCTCAAGGACTGGCGACGGGTCGCAACGCGCTACGACAGGTGCCCGAAGGTCTTCCTGTCCGCATGCGCCTTGGCCGCCGTGGTCATGTTCTGGTTATGAATCCTGACCCTAAGCTGACCTTCGCCGTGGTGGCAGCGAAGGTCGTCATTCCGCCCCTGAGCGACTTAGGGCCCATTGCCTCCCGATGATACGCGCACCACCTCGCACTACTACGCCGCTTTCGGGTGTCTCCGTTCGCACCGAGGGCAGATGAACCCGCTTAAACTGCGGCGTAGTTCTACTTCCACAACATGGTGAAAACGCGTGATCTTTTGAATCCGCCTCGATTTGGGTTAAGGGCGGATGGAAAGAGACACAGAGCGTTCAGAGACCGATTTCGGCCAGATCGCCAGTCTCCGAAAGTCGGGTGGCATCGCTAAACCCCTTTGAAACAAAAAGAAAAAAGGCCCCGTCATGGACCTTATCTCGGGTTTGCAATGTGCAAGTGGCGGAGGGGACGAGACTGGAATCCAACGTTCTCCGGGCTCTAAGTCATTGTTTTAATTGATGTGAAGGCTGGTCCGAATTTTCATCTACTGAAATCGCGACTGGCAGCTAACCATGGGTTTGCGAAAATATCCAATTGAGACAAACGGTAAGATATCTCGGCGGCTAGCCGAGGGCTCTCTTCTCAGCAGACAAAATGAATTTTCGACGGGATGCGGGGCCGGATCGGCCCCGCAATATCGTCGGTGCAATTGGGATTACGATGGATCGCGCAAAGCAGTAACGGTCAGACGACCATTGACGCGCTCTGCCTCGAACTCGATCGCCTGTCCAACGCTCAGGCCGTCCAGCATCTCGGGATCGGCGACACGAAACACCATTGTCATGGCCTCCATCTCGAGGTTCGGAATCGCGTCATGCGCGATGGTGAGCCTTTGCGGATCGGTGGTGATTTCTTCCACGACGCCCCGCACGAAGCCCTCTGCAGATGCAGGCAGAGCGATAAGGCCGAGGGCTGCGGCAAACGCCGCGGTCTTAAGGGTCTTCATTTGTTTACTCCTCGCAGATCAGTTGACGTTCAGCGGTCCGTGCATGCCCGCTTCCATGTGGCCGGGGATCAGGCAGGCGAACTGGAACGTTCCGGCCTGACTGAATGTCCAGATCAGTTCACCAGTCTCACCCGGAGCGAGCGAGACGGCGTTCGGATCGTGATGCTTCATATCGGGGTTCATCATCATGACTTGCATGTGCTCCATGTTCGCCTCGACCGTATCGATGACCATTTCGTGGTCGAGCACCCCGCGGTTGGTGACGACAAAGCGCACCGTCTCGCCGCGCGCGATCGTCAGTTCGGCAGGCGAGAATGCCATGCCGCCACTATCGGGCTCGAACATGTCGACTTCGATCGTCCGGGTTACATCGGCCGCATTGCCCGGGCGACCGATCTCCCAGTCGTCGGCATGGGCATGCCCGCCGTCGGCGGCTGCGACACTGCTCATGAGAAGCAAGGCAAGAATGGAAAGAGAAGCGCGTTTCATTGGGTCTCCGTAGCTGAGAAGTTCAAGCCCGCGATCGCGGGGTAAGTGTGGTCCTGGGGCTGTCGTTGCGCGCAATCTCGGGCAGGTCGCCTGTCCATTCGTGCGCCTCGGTTCCTGGCGGGTTCTCGTACCAGCCGGGATCGCTGTAGTCGCCGGGCGCGATGTCGGGCCGGACCTTCACGACCGAGAACATGCCGCCCATTTCCAAGGGGCCATGCGGTCCCCATCCGGTCATCATCGGCACCGTGTTGGCGGGCAGTGGCATTTCCATCTCACCCATCTCGGCCATGCCGGCACTCCCCATGGCCATGTATCCGCGCTGGTGCTGGCGGATCAGTTCGACCGAACGGCGCTGGTCCGCACCGATCATCGTGGGGATGTCGTGGCCCATCGCGTTCATCGTGTGGTGCGATTTGTGGCAGTGGATTGCCCAGTCGCCTGGATGGATCGCATCGAACTCATAAGCGCGCATCGCTCCCACCGGGATATCGATGGAGACCTCGGGCCAGCGCGCTTCCGGCCGGACCCACCCGCCATCTGTGCCCGTCACCTCGAAGTCGTAGCCGTGCATGTGGATCGGGTGGTTGGTCATCGTCAGGTTGCCCACCCGCACCCGCACCCGGTCGCCCTGACGCACGACAAGTGGGTCGATGTCGGGGAAGATCCGGCTGTTCCAGCACCAGAGATTGAAGTCCAGCATCGTCATCGTGCGCGGGACCGCAGAGCCCGGCGTGATGTCGAAAGCGTTGAGCAGAAAGGCGAAGTCTCGGTCCACGGCCATGAAGGACGGATCCCGCGGATGCACGATGAAGAGCCCCATCATGCCCATCGCCATCTGTACCATTTCATCGGCATGCGGGTGGTACATGAACGTGCCCGACTTGATCAGGTCGAACTCGTAAACGAAGGTCTTGCCGGGCGGGATGCCGGGATGGCTGAGCCCCCCCACACCGTCCATGCCCGATGGCAGGATCAGCCCGTGCCAGTGGACCGAGGTGTGTTCGGGCAGGTGATTGGTGACGAAGATGCGCACCCGGTCGCCCTCCACCGCCTCGATGGTCGGGCCGATCGAGCTGCCATTGTAGCCCCAGAGCCGCGCGACGGTCCCTTCAGCGAGCTCCCGTTCCACCGGTTCGGCGATCAGGTGGAACTCTTTCACGTTCCCGTTCATCCGCCAGGGCACGGACCAGCCGTTCAGGGTCACGACCGGGTTGTAGTCTGGCCCTGAACTCGGGCGCGGGGGGACCTGTGTCGCCGCGGCTCCGGCCACCGGGGCTTCGGGTGTCTGCGCGGTTGAAGTCCGGGCAAGGAGCGAGGCGCCGACGAGGGTGGCACCTGCACCAAGCATTTGACGTCTGTTCATCCTGTTGTCCTTTCTCAATGTCCGGGTGCGCCGCCAGCGGCCATTTCCGGAGCGGCACCGCCGCCGCCGCCCTCACCGCCGCCGCCATAGAGCGCTGCCGTCATGAGCGCCTCTGCTCTCCAGTAGTCTGCCCGCGCCGACACCTCCGCCATCTGAGCCGCCTGCCGCGCCCGGATGGCATCGAGAAGTTCGGTGTAGGACTCGATCATCCCGTTGTAGGCACGCAGCGTCTCGCTCTCGACGAGCGCCCGCATGGGTACGAGGTTGTCGCGGTAGTGGCGCGCAATCTGATGCGCACCGGCCAGTTCGGCCTGAGCAGCGCGTGCCTCGGACCTTACAGTTACGGCGCGTTCCGCAAGCTGGTGTGCCGCGCGCAGATAAGCCATCTCGGCACGTCGCAGTCTCGCTTCGCCGCTGTCGAAGATGGGAATTGCGAACTCGAGCTCGACCTGCGGTGTCGTTTCGCGTTCGATTCCTGCGCCAGTGTCCTCGCGCTCGAGTTCGAAGCCTGCGATCAGCTCGAGATCGGTGACAGACCTCGTTGCATTCACCAGCCCGTGCTCCTGAGCGACAGCCTCCAGTTCCAGTCGGGCGAGGATGAGATCCACACGCCGCGCGAGAGCCTGAGCTTCAGCGTCCCGGGGCGCACCGGCCCGGCCTGGCAGTGCCGGCAAGGCGTCCGGCACATAGTACTCGGTCTCAGTACCCCAGAGACCCATCAATCGGGTAAGCCGTTCCTTCGCGATCTGAGCATCCAGACGCGCACGCGCCCTCTGCCCAGCCAACTCCGCGAACAGGGCCTGATCACGCGCCTGTGCCGCCCGGTTCAAGAAGCCCGTCTCTCCAAGCTCACGCGCGAGGTCGGACTGCGCGTTGGCCGTGGCTTCCGCGTCTCGTACGACACTGGCGGCCTCGAAGGCCGCCACAGCCTCGATCCAGGCAAGCCGGGTTTCCGTCGCGACCCTCAGCGTTTCCTCGGCAGCGCGCAACTGCGCTTGCCTGAACCTTGTCTCCGCAATCCGACTGCGGCGTTCGCTTGTCGTCAGGGCCAGAATATTGTTGGCGATCATTCCCTCGAGCGCACGCCATGCGAGACCCTCGGCATTGATACCAAGAAGACCAAGAGACACCGTCGGGTTGGGTTGCAGCGTCGTTTGCCAGATATCTGCAGCCGTCATGCCCAGCTCGGCGTAGCTCGCCTGCAACCCGCGATTGTTCAGAAGAGCGACCTGGACCGCCGTGTCGGCTGACAACGTCCGGCCGTGGACCATCTGGTGCACGCGTTCGGAGGTCGTGTCGCGAATGCTGTGGAAATTCCCGGGCGGCGCACTCCGAGCATCTGATGGATCGCTGTTTCAGGCTGCGAGGTCAAGAGGCATGGGCTCGATG
>JAUIDM010000338.1 GCA_030428915.1 Alphaproteobacteria bacterium
TTGACAAAGGACAGCAGATCGCCGTCCGATACGACCTGCCCGCCAGGCAGCTGCGTGCCGCGTGACAGGAAGTCCTCTTCGGTCGAGAACCACAGGCCCTTGCAACTGGCAAGGTTAATCCCTTGCGCTGCGGCACGGTCCGCCGGCGCAGCGAACAGAAGAGCAAGCGAAAATACGGGAATACTGCACCGCGCCAAGCGCGGTCCAATGGAGCGTTTCATAATGTTTCTCCATCAAATTGGGTTTTATCAATGCGCGGGCAGACCGTCAGATTACACGGCGCCCGAATTCAACCATAACACGAATCGCGTTCTGATTTGACCGGTGGAATACCCGACCCCGGCACTGCATTCATCCATCGGCGACTTGTTTTTCCCAGCGTTGACGGCACGCGCGAACATGGCGGCGGGTCACGCTTCCGGTTGTGGGTGACAGATGAAGCTGGCCGACGGCACCGTCGGTTCCGTCACCTTGTTTATGCAAACAAGACATCTGCGAATGCCATGCGCCAAGCGCAGGGAGTTGGTATTGAAACTCCGTCTGATCCGTGCCCTTCTCCGCGGCACGAATTTCCAACGACCGGATAAGCATCATGAGCAAGAGCCTGAAACGCGTCCGCACGGCACTTGAAGACGCCGGGCTAGACCCGCGCATCCTTGAAATGCCAACCGAGACGCGGACCGCTGCGCAGGCGGCAGCGGCGGCGGGGTGCGGGCTTGACCAGATCGTCAAGTCGATCATCTTTCGCGGCGAGGAGACGGGCCATGTCGTGCTGTTCCTGACCGCGGGCGGCAACCGGGTCGACCCGGGAAAAGCCAGCGCCGTCGCCGGGCAGTCCCTTGGCCGCGCCGATGCGGATCAGGTGCGGAGCGAAACGGGCTTTGCCATCGGCGGGGTCGCGCCGCTTGGCCACCTCAACCCGGTCACGAGCTATTTCGATCCGAGGCTTCTGGATTTTGATGAGGTCTGGGGGGCCGCCGGCACGCCGCGGCATATCTTTGCCATTGCGCCGCGAACCCTCCTCAGGATCACGGGCGCCGGGTTGGCCGATTTCACAGGCTAGCAGATACCAAATGTAAAATAGTTTTACATCACCCCTTGACGGGGCCGCACTCAATTCCGATCTTGGTCATGTGAAAGGAATTTACATCCACCAAACGGAGGAACTCATGTCCACCATCGCCGCCTGGCCTTCGCGGGCCGAACTGTGGCTCGACGAACGCGGAAAGGGCGCCTGGATCGCCGCCATGGTCCTTGGCTTCATCTTCTTCTGGCCCGTCGGCCTCGCCCTTCTTGCCTATATGATCTGGAGCAAACGGATGTTTTCGAAAGGCTGCGGCTGGAGCCGCCATGACGCCCATTCGCATATGTCGCGCTGCCATTCGCGGCGGCACGGCTTCCGGTCCTCGGGCAATACAGCCTTCGACGCTTACAAGGCCGATACGCTCGACCGGCTGGAGCGCGAGCAGGAAGAGTTCGAGAGCTTCCTCAAGCGTCTGCGTGAAAGCAAGGACAAGGCAGAATTCGACCAGTATCTGGACGAGCGCGCCCGGACCGCACGCGATGCTGACAGCGACGAGGATGAGGACACGCGGCGCGAAGGACCGGAGCCCGGTCGCTACTGATCCCGAATCCATGACAATGCCTGCGGGGGCGGTCCACTACCGGGCCGCCCCCGCGCGCTCCGGGGCGAAAAAAAGCGAACCGCAACTGAACACTTGGCGGATGCCACCTGCCTTGCTAACGTTCGCCGGACCACCGCCGTAACTGCCCGGCCCTTTAATCATGCGCCATACACTGCCAATTGCGCCCCAATTCTATGTGACGGCACCTCAGCCCTGCCCGTACCTTGAGGGCCGGTCAGAGCGTAAGCTGTTCACGGCGCTGCAGGGTGAAAACGCAGAAAAGCTGAATGACGCGCTTTCCAAGCAAGGATTCCGGCGGTCGCAGAACGTGCTTTACCGACCCTCTTGTGCAGAATGCTGTGCCTGCTTGTCGGCGCGCATCCGGGTGGCCGATTTTACGCCGAGCAAGAGCCAGCGGCGCACGCTCAAGCGCAATGCCGACCTCAGGCGCGAGGCAACCAGTCCCTGGGCGACCGAGGATCAGTATGCCCTCTTTCGCCGTTATCTCGACAGCCGCCATGCCGATGGCGGCATGGCCGACATGGACATCTTCGAATTCGCCGCAATGATCGAGGAAACTCCGGTCAAGAGCCGGGTGGTGGAATACACTGCTCCCGCGACCGCGGATCGTAACAGAAGATCCCTTACGGCGGTCTGCCTGACCGATGTGCTGGATGACGGGCTGTCCATGGTCTACAGTTTCTACGATCCAGACCGGGTCGGCGACAGTCTGGGCACCTATATCATCCTCGACCACGTAGAGATCGCCCGCCGCGCCGGTCTGCCTTACGTGTATCTCGGCTATTGGGTGCCCGGCAGCCGGAAGATGGGATACAAGTCGGGCTTCCGCGCGCTGGAGATTTACAAGAACGGCCAGTGGCAGGATATCGGCGACCCGGCCGATCACAAATCGGAAACCCACCCGTTGTCCGTCGACCCCATCGCCGAACAGGTGGCCCGCATTGCCCTGCCCGAGAGCCGGCCGGCCAAGAGCGGCCTGTGACGCGTTTCCACCTGCCGGAACCTTGCCTTGACGGCTGCGGAGCGAGATCGGGGCGTCCTGAAAAGCCGTCGTTCAGCCGCTGAAAGGATCTCGGACGCGGAACAGAACAATTGCACGCATGAAGGGAGAGTGACCATGATCGAGAAAATCCTTGTTGCCGTCGACGGTTCGGCCCATTCGCTCAAGGCAGTGGAATACGCGGCCGCGATCGCGGGGGCCTGCAACGCGAAACTGTCCATTCTGACCGTGCTAAAACCGCGCAAGGTTCCGAAGATGTCGGAAGAACTGCGCAAATACGCTCAGCTTGAACATATCGACGATGCGGATCATGAGGCGATCAAGCTGCTGTCGAGCGACCTGTTGGCGCATGCCAAGGAGGTCGCCAAGAAAAGCGGTGCGACCGATATTGAAACATCCGTCGAAACCGGACCGGTCGCGCGGACCATCGTCAATGTGGCCGTCATGAAGAAGGCCAGCATGATCGCCATCGGTTCGCGCGGGCTGGGCAATATCGAGGCGACCTTGCGGGGTGGCGTCTCGCACCGGGTGGAGCTTCTGGCCCGCTGTCCGGTCCTGACCGTCAAGTAAGGTAAGGCGGGGGCGGCAACGCCCCTGCCCTACCCTCAATTGTTGGGCAACAGGTCGGGCACGATGGTCACAATGCCAGGGAAGGCCCACAGGATTCCAAGCCCGATCACCTGGATCACCACGAAGGGAATGATCCCGCGATAGATCATGCCCGTCGTCACGCTCGCCGGCGCCACGCCGCGCAGGTAGAAGAGCGCGAAACCGAAGGGCGGGGTCAGGAAAGAGGTCTGCAGGTTTACCGTGATCATGATCGTAACCCAGGACGGGTCATAGGTGCCGCCGTAGATCACCGGCCCGACGATGGGCACGACGATGTAGATGATCTCGAGAAAGTCCAGAACGAAGCCAAGCACAAACAGCACCAGCATGACGATGAGGAAGGCCGTCCATTCCTGTTCGAAGCTGCGCAGGAAGCTCTGAATGTAGTGCTCGCCACCGAACGAGATGAGGACGAGGTTCAAGATCTGCGAGCCGATGAGAATGGTGAAGACCATCGACGTGACCTTCGCCGTTTCCCTAACAACCGGCCCCAGGACCGAATTTCTCAGAAGCACCCAGCAGGCGTAGAATATTCCGAACATCGAGAAGAAGTAGAGCCCCCGCGTAGCGTAATAGGCGATCTCGTCCGCCATCGAGATATCGGACCGGTTGATCCTCAGGTCGAAGTTGATGCCCATGAGGATCATCACCACGATGGCAAAGGACGCGAGCAGGATGATGGCGCCGCTTTTCTGCTGATCGTGCAGCTTGCGATAGGCTGCCAGAAGCAAGGCTCCACCGGCGCCGAGTGCTGCGGCGGGTGTCGGATTGGTGATGCCGCCAAGGATCGAACCCAGCACCGCGACGATCAGCACCAAGGGCGGGAATACGACGCGGATCAGGTCGTTATGCGCCATGCTTTTCGCCCCGACCCCACAACCGAAGAGCGTTATCACAAAGGGCAGCGCCAGGTAGACGAACGCCTCACCCGAACTGGCCGTGGGCGCGATCAGGACCGCATCGACCAGAAGACCGAGAAGAATGCCGCCCGCGCCGATCATCAGCGGCCTCGGATCGGCCGAGGGAGAAACGCCGCGCGCCAGTGCAAGAACAAGCGCGGCCAGCGTGAAGAGAACGGCAACCCCGGTCCCGACGGGCGCTGCCCCGGCGATCTTGTCCTGCAGGG